>NZ_JBKGGU010000008.1:0-235122 GCF_052042015.1 Pseudomonas sp. SMV71
AAGGAGCCGATGCCATGGCTGATTCGATTTCGCTGAAGAAACTCGTCACCCGCCTGCTGATCGTGGTGGTGGCGATGTTTGTCTTCGGCTTTGCCCTGGTGCCGATCTACGACGTGATGTGCAAGGCGTTCGGCATCAATGGCAAGACCGCCGGGCAGTACGAGGGCGAGCAGACTGTCGATGCATCACGCCAGGTGCGCGTGCAGTTTCTGTCGACCAATGCGGTGGACATGCCCTGGGACTTTTTCCCCAAGGGTGACCAATTGGTGGTCCAGCCGGGGGCAGTGAATGAAATGGTGTTCGTCGCCCACAACCCCACCGACCGACCGATGAGCGCCCAGGCGGTTCCGAGTATCTCGCCCAGCACTGCGGCAGCCTATTTCCACAAGACCGAATGCTTTTGTTTTACCCAGCAAGTGCTGCAACCCGGCGAACGCATCGAAATGCCCATGCGCTTCATCGTCGACCGGGACATGCCCAAGGAAGTGAAGCACCTGACGCTGTCCTACACGCTGTTCGATATCACCGCTCGTCATCCACCGGTGGCTTTAAACACTGAACGATAGCGTGCCCGATAAGGAGAACAATAAATGGCAACTCATGAGCACTATTACGTTCCGGCCCAGAGCAAATGGCCGATCATCGCCACGGTCGGGATGTTCGTCACGGTGTATGGGCTGGCGACTTGGTTCAACGACCTGAAAGCCGCCCGCCCGGAATCCCACGGCCCGCTGGTCTTTTTCGTCGGTGGCCTGTTGCTGGCCTACATGCTGTTCGGCTGGTTCGGCGCGGTAATCAAGGAAAGCCGCGCCGGGCTCTACAGCCCGCAGCTCGACCGCTCGTTCCGCTGGGGCATGAGCTGGTTCATCTTTTCCGAAGTGATGTTCTTCATTGCCTTCTTCGGCGCGCTGTTTTATGTGCGCCACGTCTCCGGTCCGGCCCTGGGCGGTGAAGGCACCAAGGGCCTGGCCCACATGCTCTGGCCGAACTTCCAGTTCACCTGGCCGCTGCTCAACAACCCAGACTCGAAGCTGTTCCCGCCGCCCAAGGACGTCATCAGCCCGTGGGGCCTGCCGTTGCTCAACACCGTGCTGCTGGTGAGCTCCAGCGTCACCGTGACCATCGCCCACCACGCCTTGAAAAAGGGCCATCGTGGCGCGTTGAAACTCTGGCTGGCGATCACCGTGCTGCTGGGTTGCGCGTTCCTGGCGTTCCAGGCCGAGGAATACATCCACGCCTATAAAGAGCTGGGCCTGACCTTGGGTTCGGGGATCTACGGCGCGACGTTCTTCATGCTCACCGGTTTTCACGGCGCCCACGTCACCATCGGCACGATCATCCTGTTCGTGATGCTGATGCGCATCCAGCGCGGGCACTTCGACAACGAGCATCAGTTCGGCTTCGAGGCCGCGAGCTGGTACTGGCACTTCGTCGATGTGGTGTGGATCGGCTTGTTCATCTTCGTCTACGTGCTCTGAGGCAACCGCTACCAGGGCGCATGCGATACCAACTGGCCGCTGAAGAAACCCCAGGCGATCAAGCCGACGGTGACAGCGGCCAGACTGACGCGCACCGCCAGTGCGATGACCAGCCGATTGG
Organism: Pseudomonas sp. SMV71; assembly: GCF_052042015.1. NCBI lineage: Bacteria > Pseudomonadati > Pseudomonadota > Gammaproteobacteria > Pseudomonadales > Pseudomonadaceae > Pseudomonas > Pseudomonas sp. SMV71. The sequence goes on from NZ_JBKGGU010000008.1 coordinate 1,600, forward strand.
ACTCGCTACCGTCCTTGACCAGAAAAAACAGGCCGCTGAACAGGCTCACGACGGTCGCAATCAGCATCAGGACGATGGCTGCTTTTAGCATCAGGAACACTCCGGGGGGACGCAATGCACCTGAGTATAGCTAGCTCGCTCAACGGTTTTCGGACGGCGCCATGAACGGCTTCCGGCCAGGCCTCGTGCCGTCACTGGTGGTGGCCGTGCTGGTGCCGGTGATGGTGTGCCTGGGGTTCTGGCAACTGGGCCGGGGCGAACAGAAACGCGTGCTCATGCAGACCTACGCCGAGCGCCGCGTCGCGCCGGCGTTGGACAGCACCGAGCTGCAACACACGGCCGATCCGGCGTTTCGCCCCGTGCAGCTCAACGGTCAGTTCGACGCCGAGCACAGCATCCTGTTGGACAACCGCCAGCACGACGGTAAGGTCGGCGTCGAATTGCTCCAGCCATTCCTCGACCACGCCAGTGGCCTGTGGCTGCTGGTCAATCGCGGCTGGCTGCCGTGGCCCGACCGCCGCACCGCGCCGGTCTTCGACACTCCCGAACGCCCCGTGAGCCTGCAGGCCTGGGTCTACATCGCGCCGGGCGCCACCTTCCAACTGCACGCCGACCCGGCCAACGCGCCGTGGCCGCGCCTGGTCACGGCCATCGAGCCGGACAAGCTCTGGGCCGAACTGGGCCGCAGCGGTTTCGCCTATGAACTGCGCCAGCAAAGCGGCCCCGGCGCCTACCGCACCGATTGGCCGGTGGTGAGCATGGGCCCGGAAAAACACCTCGGTTATGCCGTGCAGTGGTTCGCCATGGCGGCGGCGCTGTTCGGCCTTTTTCTTTATCTCGGATGGCATAACGCAGGGAGACACCATGGGAAGCGCCATGAATCCAACCAACACGTCTGAGGCACCCTCGGCCCACAGCCGCCGCAAGGGACGCCTGCAATTGCTGCTGATCGTGTTCGGGGTCGTCGGCCCGATGATCCTCGCCACCGGCATGTACAAATTCCAGTTCTGGGTGCCCGACAGCCGCAGCTACCACGGCGAACTGATCGGCACCGGCCAGACCCGCGCCGAGATCGGCGTGCAGGCCGATGAACAGCGCTGGCAGATCCTCGTCACCGCGCCGAAGGAATGCGCGGTGGACTGCCGGCAACTGGTCTACCTGGCCCGCCAAGTGCAGATCGGCCTAGGCCGCGACGCCGCCCGCGCCAGTCACGCCCTGGCCATCGCCCAGCCGCTGGATGCCGAGTACGACGCCCAGTTGCAACGCGAATACCCGCAACTGCAACGCTACCCGCTGGACCTGCCCGCCTATGAAAAAGGCGCCCAGGGCTCCGGTGGCGCGCAGCTGTGGATCATCGACCCCCACAGCAACCTGGTGCTGCGCTACGACGCCCGCGTCAAAGGCAAGGACCTGCTCAACGACCTGCGCCACTTGCTGAAACTGTCGAACATCGGATGAGGGCATCGACATGGCCAAACCTGGATTTCGCCTCGCGCTGTTCGCCACGCTGCTGGCACTGATCGTCGTATTGCTGGGCGCCTACACCCGGCTCACCCACGCCGGCCTCGGTTGCCCGGACTGGCCCGGCTGCTACGGTTTCATCAGCGTGCCCAAGAGCGAAGCCCAACTGGCCCATGCCGAGCTGCATTTTCCCGACGCCCCGGTGGAAGCTCATAAAGGCTGGAACGAGATGGTCCATCGTTACTTCGCCGGGACCCTGGCCTTGATGATCGTCGCGTTGGCAGCACGCTCCTGGATGAACCGGCACCGCCCGGGCCAACCATTGAAGTTGCCGCTGTTCCTGTTGGCGGTGGTGTTCGCCCAAGCCGCGTTCGGCATGTGGACGGTGACGCTCAAGCTCTGGCCGCAGGTGGTCACCGGGCACTTGCTGGGCGGCTTCGCGACCTTGAGCCTGTTGTTTCTGCTGACTCTGAGATTGTCCGGCGTACTGCCGGCACTGACCGTACCCAAGCGCCTGCAACACTGGGCCACTGCCGGGCTGTTGTTGGTGATCGGCCAGATCGCCCTGGGCGGTTGGGTCAGTTCCAATTACGCCGCCGTGGCCTGCATCGACTTCCCCACCTGCCACGGCCAATGGCTGCCGCCCGCGGATTTCGCCAACGGCTTCCACCTGACCCAACACATCGGCCCGAACTATCTGGGCGGCCAGCTCGACAGCGATGCCCGCACGGCCATCCACCTGACCCATCGCATCGGCGCTTTATTGGTGACGCTGGTACTGCTCGGCCTGGCCTGGCAATTGAAAACCGTGGGCATGACCCGGCTCGCCGGCTTGGTGCTGGCCGCCCTGGCCGCGCAGATCACCCTGGGCATCAGCAACGTGCTGTTCCACCTGCCGTTGCCGGTGGCCGTCGCTCACAACGCCGGGGGCGCCGCGCTGCTGCTGACCCTGGTGTTGGTCAATTATCACGCCCGTACAAGCCTGGTCCGGGTCAGGCATCAGGTCCCGCTGCGCTGGCGCTTCAATCCGCATAAACACAGCATCAGCCCCATCACAATAAAAGGAGAGATGCCATGGCAACCCTGACCGGTGAACGCCACAGCCGGGCGATCTGGCGCGATTACCTGGAACTGACCAAACCCAAGGTCGTGGTGCTGATGCTCATTACCTCGCTGGTGGGCATGTTCCTCGCCACCCGCGCCGGCGTGCCATGGACGGTGCTGGTGTTCGGCAACCTGGGCATCGCCCTGTGCGCCGGCGGCGCGGCGGCGGTCAACCATGTGGTGGACCGGCGCATCGACGCCGTCATGGCCCGCACCCACAAACGCCCGCTGGCCGAAGGCCGCGCCTCCCCCGCCGCCGCCCTGACCTTCGCCCTGGCGTTGGCCGTGGCCGGGCAAGCGCTGCTGCTGGCCTTCACCAACCCGCTGACCGCCTGGCTGACCCTGGCTTCCCTGCTCGGTTACGCGGTGGTCTACACCGGTTTCCTCAAACGGGCCACGCCGCAGAACATCGTCATCGGCGGCCTCGCCGGCGCCGCCCCGCCGCTGCTGGGTTGGGTCGCAGCCACCGGCCACGTCAGCGCCGAACCATTGTTGCTGGTGCTGATCATCTTCGCCTGGACCCCGCCGCACTTCTGGGCGTTGGCGATCCACCGCAAAGAAGAGTATGCGAAGGCCGACATACCGATGCTGCCGGTGACCCACGGCGAGCACTACACCAAGGTGCATATCCTGTTGTACACCCTGGTGCTGCTGGCGGTAAGCCTGATGCCCTTCGTGATCCAGATGAGCGGCATGCTCTACCTGATTTGCGCCCTGGTCCTCGGCGCCCGGTTCCTGCAATGGGCCGTGGTGTTGTACCGTGGCAGTCGGCCGCATGCCGCGATCAACACCTTCAAGTACTCTATCTACTACTTGTTCCTGCTGTTCATCGCCCTGCTTGTCGATCACTACCTACTGTTGAGCCTATGACCCGAACCCAGAAAACCGTCTTCATCCTCGTGGCCGTGATCGCGCTGATCCTCGGCCTTACCATCAACAAGGTGCTGTCGGGCAAAGGCCAGGGCGACCCGACGGCCCTGATCGACGCCGGCATCATCCTGCTGCCGCAAAGCCGTCACCTGCCGGACGTGAAAATGACCGATCAGGACGGGCAACCGGTGACCATGAACGAGCTGAAAGACAAATGGAGCCTGCTGTTCTTCGGCTACACCTTCTGCCCGGACATCTGCCCCACCACCCTCGCCCAACTGCGCCAGATCAAAAGCGAACTGCCGCCCGAGGCCGTGGTTAAACTGCAAATCGTCCTGGTCAGCGTCGACCCGAACCGCGACACGCCCAAACAACTCAAGCAATACCTAGGCTACTTCGACCCTCAATTCAAAGGCCTGACCCCGAGCTCCATCGAAGACCTGCAAAAACTGGCCAACGCCGTCAGCATCCCCTTCATCCCGGCCGACACCAGCAAACCCAACTACACCGTCGACCACAGCGGCAACCTCGTCGTCATCGGCCCCGACGGCACCCAACGCGGCTTCATCCGCGCCCCGCTGAACAACCAGAAACTGGTCGCCCAGCTGCCGGAAATGCTCAAACGCAAATAACCCCATCCATCAAGCCCACTCCCACCACCATCCCCTGTGGGAGCGAGCTTGCTCGCGATGAAATCAACACAACCCCCGTGGCGAGGGAGCTTGCTCCCGCTCGGCTGCACAGCAGCCGCAAACCCAGACAACGCGGTTTACCTGAAGAAACACAGAAGCCAGCTACACAGACCAGCAGAAGCGAGCCCCCGAGCCACAGCGGCTGGCGATAAAACCCACTATCCGCAACACCCCCGCCCCCCTGTGGGAGCGAGCCTGCTCGCGATGAAAACAACACGATTCCAACGCCAAACACCCCACCCACACCAACAAAAATCCCTTCTCCTACAGCCCCCACCTACACCCCTCCAACGCCCCACAAATCCTTGCGCCTTTGCCTACAACTACGCCAGAATCCGCCCGCTTGTGCGCCTTGTTCCTGGGTTCTATCGTTTCCTTGCCACTGCCCATCAGTGGTCGGGTTTAGTAGCCCGGTTCACACCTCGGTTGTACAAGTCTCATCAGTCAGGCATTTGCCTGTTGTTGATGGTGGCTGTGCGCATGGCGCCTTCGGGCGCGCCGGTTTTGGTGTGATTCGCCGGTCTACTAACTTGCGCACAGCTGCCACCCTTCCGTTTAGTAGCGAGATGGAGCGGCTCCTTACGAGGATCACACCAATGTTCAAAGCTACTCCGAATCCCCCAGAAGTAGACTCCACCGCACAATCTGCAAAATCCAAAGCCAAGCAGCAAGACGAAACCACCAAACGCGTGCTCGATCACTACCTGCTACCGAAGCCGGATCAATCCAAAGACGAACCGAAACCGGGGCAGATCTTCACCGTTGTGAAGGGTCTCGACAACGAATGCCTGCTCGCCAACCTCACTGAAACACTGGCTTCAGCCGATGCCATGGTTGCGGATCTGGCGTTCGACCTGAAAGGCTCGCGGCGCCATTTGGCGATGGGGATTCAGCAATTGATTGAGCTGAGTTCGTTGTTGGCGAATCAGGTGTTGGATAACGTAGATCCGCGACAATAGTATTTATTTCCCCACAAAAAACCCGACGTCTTGCGTCGGGTTTCTTGTTTTTATCCCTAGAAGCGGACGGGTAGGCTCTAAATATCCTCAGTTTCTTAAGCCTTGCCCGGTATAACGACTAAGACTTGGTCTGATCTTCGGGTGTCGTCTCGGGTTTGAGCGTAGTCTGCGCCGCACCTTTGAAATCCGGAGCTACCGCCTCCGGCTTGAGGGTGGTCTGCGCTGCGCCCTTGAAATCCGGAGTTACCGCCTCCGGCTTGAGCGTAGCCTTCGCCGCGCCTTTAAAACCCACATCAACCTTCTTGTCTTTTGAGCTCATGACTTTGCACTCCGATGCAGTGAATGAATCCAAAAAGTGCCGGACTCGGCCCTATCTGACCACTGTAAGAACTGTCAGTTTTTTATACTGTTTTCGAACTCACCCGTTCTGCGAACTTCCATAAAGCCATACTCCTTGAGGCCAATGCGAGCCTGCTCGCGATGAAACCAACGCGGTTCCAGAGTCTGTCATCTTTAAACGGATATAACATCTTAATATCTCAAAGCGTCTTGACCGGTAAATTTCCCCATCCCCTTTGTGTAGGTACAGGCCTAAACCGTCAGCAATGGCAGCTCGACAGCTCTACTTTCAAACGATAATCTCCATGGAGCGCTTGGCTTGCCAATCTCAAAGAAGCGACTCCACAGAGTTAGAATTAGGTGAAGATATGAAATTTGAAACAACATTTGAAGTCGATCTAAATGTAGAAGAATTAGCCGACACCGAAATTTTGATTGCTGCTGCTGAAACAGAAGACGAAATGGGATGCGTGCTACGCTTTCACCTTATGCTAGAACGATTGCTCACGTTCTATTTGAAAGAAAAATGTAAAGGCGAAATCGCCGTCTACGCAAAACTGCCAAGAGATTTTGGACATAAATTAGGATTAGCTGCTGCATTCGGTTTACCGCTACAGATCGCTGCCGTAATTCATCATGTTAACGGCATGCGCAACAAATTAGCTCATGGGAGGAGGAGCACAATTGATCAGGGTGACGCTCAGCAGCTATCGAGACTCGTAAATTCCATGTCAGCTATCGAACCTGAGTTTCATCCAGTGGAAAAAAGATACATCACCATTCATTCAGTGAATCCAGATATAAAAATCAGATATGGGTCCGAAGTCCGCACTGACTTCTTAATCGCAAGCCTTGCATTTTGGGCCGTCTCGACAAAAGCCCTAATCATGGAAGCCGCATTAAATAAAAGAGTGTCAACTCAGGAAACAAATACCCCTTAATAACGCAACAAGTGAAATTGTCACACCTTCAATTTCAACTATTAATTCTGTTAGCTTTATTGCTTGGATATACCTATGATTGCTCACCAAAAATATGATCCATATCATCTGCCTTGAAATGCCAAATATTGACGATAGACCTTGCTTCAGATTGATCAACAATACTCGCAGCGTGGGAAAAGGTAGCAGCGTATAGATGGATGAAATGCGCCATTATATGAACGCTGATCTGTAGCCCCGCTTCGCTCATTGTGCCTGTATAGAAAGTTCTTGAGCTTGGCCAATTTCATTGCGCTAATGTAATTACTATGCGAATAGCCACAAAGATATCCATATACATTATCAAAATACCTTCGGTGAAAGCCTGCTCGCACAGCCTCTTCACCCCAAGACCAGCTTACGCGCCATTTACCTTTCAGAAGCTGAGCTTGCTCCTTGAGCGAATACTTTGTGAAATGCTCGGATGACTGTATAAGTGGTAACAGTTCCGCTTTTTGTTCACGTGCAGAAGCCTGCTTCGCACGACCCTCGGCAGTCGATGCGGTGTGCTGCACCCTGTCATGTAGACCCGCGTATTGTCATATGCGATGCCGGAATCTTGACAGTTCCAGATCCCCACCAAATAACCAATGTAGCGTGAGGAATGTTTCGATAGATGCTCGTGCAAGAATTGAAACTGACCCTTGGTCAAATAAATTCATAAGCCGACCCGTTATTGCTTTGAAACAAACAACCCGTCGAGATGACCTTGGTTGAACACAGCTGCCTAAAGAGCTTTATAGAGAGTGTCTGAATGTCGTTCAAAAAAACCATCTCCGGTTCGACCGACATATTTAGCCGCGAATTTATGACAAGGACCATCAATTCCATCAACGAATCGAAATCCTGACCGAAGTTTCTTGGGAACGCAGTCATTTCATACCCCATCCTTTCCTGTTTGTTTTCCCTTCAGACTATGTACCGCTTTACGGTACGTCACTCTCTTTCGATTGGCTCTATTATTTTTCAGTGGAGCATGCAACATATCTGTATTACTGACCAGACTTTTTCAGTGCAGAACGTATGACATCATCAACATTAATATATATTCCAGGATTAAACGGCCTGATTGCAGTCTCCTCACTTGATAGTGTATTCATTAAACCAGTAATAAACATACCGAACTCAAAAAAAGGAGGAAAATCACTATTAGCCTCAAGGCCATACCAGTCTCTAGACGCGAAGTCATAATACCAGTAACCTTTACCTAAAACGCATAGGACCGTACAAGGTGGGCACTCATCTTGAGTGTGTCTTTTATAGCGATCTATTTCAGAACTAGTTATATCGCTATTGAATGCAAGAAGAACAGTAGCAGGCAAGGCACCACCTTTCACAGACCCATCGATTTCCCTTCTAGGAAATGACAATAGATTGCTTACGGACCTGAATTTCTTATTTGCATCTCTTATTTCGCGAGAGCTAAGAGTCGACTTCACCTCGAATACATAACGGACACATTCGACGGGATACAAACCAAGGTCCCTGCCTACTAGAATAGGAGGGGCCACCTTTCTATGGTAAATAATCAAGTCAAGTTGATCGCTTAGCCCTTGAAATGAGTCAATGACTTTTCCTGTTCCACACTGGTAACTTTGCGTAAGAAACGGTTCGATGCATTCCTTCGCTGCTATCTCGCGTATTTCCCCTTCAATACCATGATGTCCTATTCCGGACGCTAAGCTATCCGCATTTATTTTAGCTGATGCTATCCGATTAACGATATAATCAAAATGCTTAGTTGTTCTCATTGATACTTATCCAAAGTTATCACTAGGAACCTAAATTAGTCCCCTTTTTGGTAGACTATCTTCGATAGATCACTTCTGGCCGAAAGCTGTGTTGCACGATTGCCTGCTTTCGGCCAATTGCATAAGTAGAAAAAATTTCGCCGTATTACCATGCTTGATTTTTACTCAACTCAATTCTTTCAAGCTCGACCAACTCCTTTAACGAGTCCAGTTCTTTTGACAAATTTGCATGATCTTTAGTGGCTGCATATTCTATAAAGTTTATCTTTAGTGAATCACTCAATACAGACTTAACTTCCGAACAGAAATTTTTTGAAGCCGTAACAAAATAATGACTCTGCCCATAAGGATGTCTATATCGATAATTTTCTAATAACGATCTAATATCTGGGTCGCTAACACCACAACCAACAAAAATGAACGTGTGGGTTCGAAGAAGTGCATCTAGAAGCTCATAGAACTGACTGTGTAAATTGCGTGCTTTAGCATAATCGGTTCTCGTAAAAATCAGTTTATTTGGTGAGGAAATCGTCCCGTGACTTTTTATCAGAACTCGTTCGTGCCTACGCAAACAATCTGCAATATCATCGTCATGATATATTTTTGTAGTTAAAGCGCCAGCTCCACGCTCCCCCGCTGCGGTTTCGTAAATGCTATCAAAATTCGGAGTTATCGCAATACGCAAATCCAAGTTGAATAGCGTCTTATGTATTGGAGCCGCCTTGAAGTCCGGAGTATGAAATCGAGACTTTACTAAGTTAGTAAACTTCTCTTGTTTGATTTCGTTTCGTATTACCTCGGCGGCAGTCAAATAGTCCCCAGCTTTGATGAGCGCATTTATTTCCTTTACAATCTTCTTACTAGGAGCACCTATTTGCCCCGCAGCTTCAACTAAAAAACTTGCCCAACTGGGAGGCCTGACACCATCATTCCCCGAAGAGTTCATAGACACTCCCGCACCAAAAAAGAGCACGCAGCGTCTGCAAGCAATAGAATGAACCAGCTCCTTAGGCCAAATAGACATTTTAAATAATCTCGTCCATATTTAAGCTTAGACTAGCAGCAATGTCGGATATAACTTTTTCAAATTGCTTGACCTTGTCAAAGTGCGCGCCCACGACTCCATCCGCGGACTTTAGCATAAATATTGGCTTGGTTGATGTTTGAGCCATGGGAACCAAGCTGCTAAAGTATGGGATTTCACCGAGTTTATACTCTAAGCTTTGGCCTTGATTTATTTTCTCTATTAGACTTTTCCTAATTGCAGGGCCGATACGTTTAATTATTTTCTCATAGGCATCGACGGGTTGTTTTTTTCCCGCGACAGTTTTGGCGGTGTATTGTTGAGTGACATACCCGAGGAATTTAATTCCTTGAGGATTCCTTCGATGCAGACCATCAAAGAGAAAATCTTCATTATTATCCTCCTTATAACTCGTAAGACCACGCTCTAAGCCTTTGGTCCAGCTGGTGATCGCAACTTCGATATTCTGTAGGCCGCGCAGACTGAAGATGTCGGATGACATGGGAAGAATAAAGTAGTCGCAAGATAAAAGAACGGTACGATTTATCGCGCCGAGAGAGGGCCCTATATCAAAAAACACATAATCATATTTTTTATTTGAAGCCCACTCGAGAAGCGCCCTAAAAAGAAATGTAGTCTTTAGGCCGCGCTCCTGCCCACTAGTCGCATCTACCCAGTCTTTCGCCAAAAAATCTTCCGCCAGAGAGAATCTAGGGTCGCCGGGTACAACATCGACGCCAAATGATTCACTTCTCTTAATTGGTATCTCGGAATAACCTTTTGATTTTTTCAAAGAAGTTACCAATTGATTTATTGTTTCCCCATCCTTAGATGAGGAATATAAATCATCAAGTATTTTCTCTTTAAACATATAAGCGGTAGCATTGCATTGCGGGTCGGCATCCACCACGAGAACTTTTTTGCCGCCTCTTAAAGCGTAATGTGCAGCTAGATTACAAAGAAGAGTCGTTTTCCCTACTCCGCCTTTATTATTAAAAACGCAGAAAGCCTTCATACAGCATCCCTTAATGTAAGAACCAGCCAGACTCAATCTCGATTAAGCACGTAATAGCTGACGAATTTTTGCCACCCATTTTTTATCATGAATCACTCTTGAGTGTTCGTACTCGCCATTTATGATTTCTTCTTTTGAAAGCGATGAAAGCTTCTCCCAGTCGCTGCCAAATACGTATGTAGCATTATTTAGATGTATACTCTCTAAAAAATACAGATTTCTGGAAGTGAAGCCATAGACAAAATAACCGGAGTAACCACCGCGCCCAGTTGCTAGGAAATCTGGCTCATATTTGGATATCTCTCGCATTCTATGCTCAATGACGCCTTTTTCAGATTGGCTGAGCTTTGTTAAGAATGGAGTCACAATGCTAGAGGCCTTACTCCAGGGGTATTTACCTTTGGGTAGTACTTCCCATTGGAGCTGACGCGTTGATACGCCTGAGATCTTATGTTTAGATATGTCGAACACTTCAAATTCGCCGAAATACTCCAAGAACAAATTAGCCAGATGAGCAATTGGTTCTGGATTACTTAATAGATCCATCTGGCGCGATGCGACATATATCATTCCATCAATATTTTTAAGCGATAGCTTTTCGGAAGGTGGAGAAATAAACTCTATGGGGTAGACATCCATAGTACGATGTTGGATTCCATCATGTTCTTTCCCATGCCAGTCTTTCCATGTGCGATACTGAGGTATCAATTTTTTTATTAATGGAAGATCTTTTCTCTTGATTTCTTTCCCGCTGACATTAAAGCTTGATACTTTTCCGATAGCTGAAGCGAGAATTGAGTCACCATCATTCTTAAGAAAATTAATACCAATTTCCTTTTGTCGAGCAACAGGTATTGCAGTTAACTGAGCTACGAACATCACATGATTTGCACCTTTCGCCTCAGCTATTAGGCGCGCGATACCCCTAATCGACTGTCCCTTGATCATTACGTCTCCCTCAGTGCTGTTCTCAATTTTCAAGGTAGCATCCTGACATCATAGTAGAAAGCCAGCAATGCGAGGATTTAATAGGTAGGAGCAAACGTAGATGCAGTTTTTACGGGCGTCTGCTATTGGCCGAATACCGAGACCTTTAGCTCTGGAGCAATAGCCTAGAAGGCGCTGTGGATACGAACGGATCGACTGTTTTGGGTCTGCTCCGCACCCCAGCGGGGATAAATCCCCTCGCCACAGAGTTTTGTGTGTTGGCTGCGTAGCATTTGGAGCTGTGGGCCTTTTATGAGTGCTTCGCACTCAAGCGGGAGCAAGCTCCCTCGCCACGGGAGTTCCAGCTGCTATCGGGGGCTCGGGCCGTTTGTGTCCGTGGGTCTCATCACCCGCTGCGTGCCGGTTTATTTCGACCGGCACGCGAGTCCATCGTCCCGGCCTTAGTTCGGCTACTTAACTCAAAGACTCCGCAACCGACGCAGTCCCCCGCCCAATCAACCGCCCCAACACCCCACTCTCATCAAACAACGCCCCTTTCGCCGCCGCCGCATCAGAATCCGCCAGCAACGCCGCCAACCCCGCCGGCAGCCCGACACTGATCAACACCGCTTCAAACTCAGCCTGCGGCAGGTTCTTATAAACCACCGGCTTACCCGTTTTCTTGCTGATCAACGCGGCCAGTTCGGTCAAGGTGTCGCTGCTATCCCCCGCCAGTTCATAACCTTGCCCGCCTGCAGTGGTCAGCACCACCGCGGCGGATTGGGCGTAGTCGGCACAGGGCGCGGAGCTGATGCGGCCCTCGCCGGCGCTGCCGAGCAGGACGCCGTGTTCCACGGCGCTCGGTACGTTCGCCAGGTAGTTTTTGCTGTACCAGCCGTTGCGCAGCCATACGTGGGGCGCGCCCGAGGCTTTCGAGGCGGCTTCGGTATCGCGATGTTCAGCGGCCAAGCCCAAGGTAGAGGTGTCTGCGTGCAGGACGCTGGTGTAGGCCAGGAATGTGACAGCCGCAGCCTTAATGGCATCGATCACGGCGCGATGTTGGGCGGCGCGGTTGCCCAGTTCATTGGCGGAGATCATCCGCAGTTCATCGACACCGTTGAGCGTGGCGGTCGGCGCGGCGTACCGTTGAACGGCCTTGCTCGACGATGAGGCCGTGCCAGTCAACGTCGCTGATAACTGACAGACCGCTATCGCGAGCAGGCTCGCTCCCACAGGGGGATTGTGGTCTGGTCATTAACCGAGCGGCGCTTTTTGGGGTGCTTCGCATAAAAAACCCGGCGTCTTGCGCCGGGTTTTGGTTAGCACGCGATCATTACTTGGCACTGGCCTGCGCCGCTTCAACGATCAGCTCTGCAACTTTGTCCGGGTTGGACGTCATCACCACATGGGAGGCGCCTGGGACGGTGACAGTCTTTTTAGAGCCGGCGCGGTCGGCCATGAATTTCAGGGCGGCTTCGGGGATGTTTTTGTCCGCCGAGCCGTAGATGAACCAGGACGGCAGTTTTTTCCAGGCCGGGTCGCCAGACGCTTCCTTCAAGGCCGCCTCGCTGATGGGGCGTTGGGTGGCAGCCATCAGTGCGGACTCGGCGGCTGGGACGTCGGCGGCGAACTGTTGGCCGAATTTGTCCTGCTGGATGTAGAGGTCTTTATTGCCGTCGTCCAGCGGTACCGGAGCGGCCAAGGTCGGTCCGAGGGTGCCGCCAGGGTAGCGGCCGGACAGTTCGATGGCGGTTTCGCCTTTGTCCGGTGCGAAGGCCGCGACGTAGACCAGTGCCTTGACCCGAGGGTTGTCGTGCACGGCGTTGGTGATCACGGCGCCGCCGTAGGAGTGGCCCACGAGGATCACCGGGCCGGCGGTGTGCTCGACGATGTCGGCGACGTAGTCGGCATCCTGCTTCACGCCGCGCAGCGGGTTGGCTGCGGCCACCACGGGATAGCCCTGGTTCAGCAGCCGGGCGGCGACGCCGTTCCAGCTGGACGATTCGGCGAAGGCGCCATGCACCAGCACGACGGTGGGCTTGGCGGCGTCGGGTTGCGCAGCGGCGGTGCTGTGGAGAGAGGTCAGCGCCAACGCAGCGGTAATGGTGGCGGCCAGGAGCGATTTGATATTGAGCATGATGATTCCGTTTTCATTATTGGTATGAGCCGTGATCGTGCCGCGCTGGGCGGCACACGGGCAGGTGCGATGGGCTTACTGGCCCAGGAAGTCCAACAGATCCTGGTTCAGACGGTCCTTATGGGTGTCGGTCAGGCCGTGAGGCGCACCCGGATAAACCTTCAATTCAGCGTTCTGCACCAGCTCGGCAGCGGCATGTGCGGAGGCGTCAATCGGGACGATCTGGTCATCGTCACCGTGCACGATCAGAGTGGGTACGTCGAACTTGGCCAGGTCGGCGCGGAAGTCCGTCGCCGAGAACGCCGCGATGCAGTCATAGGTGTTTTTGTGGCCGGCTTGCATGCCCTGTACCCAGAACGAATCGATCAGCCCTTGGGAGACTTTCGCCCCGTCGCGGTTGAAGCCGAAGAACGGGCCAGAGGCGATGTCGCGATACAGTTGCGAACGGTTGTCCAGCGAGGCCTGACGCAGGCCATCGAAGACTTCGATCGGCAGGCCGCCTGGGTAGTCTTCGGTCTTGAGCATCATCGGCGGCACGGCGCTGATCAGCGCGGCCTTCTTCACCCGATCGGTGCCGTGGCGACCGATGTAGCGGGTGATTTCGCCACCACCGGTGGAGAAACCCACCAGGGTGATGTCTTTGAGATCCAGGGTGTTGATCACCGCAGCCAGGTCATCGGCGTAGTGATCCATGTCGTTGCCTTCCCACGGTTGGCTGGAGCGGCCATGGCCGCGGCGGTCGTGGGCGATGACGCGATAGCCCTTGTCCGCCAGGAACAGCATCTGCGACTCCCAGCTATCGGAATTCAGCGGCCAGCCGTGGCTGAAGGTGACGACTTGTCCATCCTTCGGGCCCCAATCCTTGTAGTAGAGCTGTACGCCATCCTGGGTGGTGATATAGCTGCCGGTTTGGGTAGGGATGCTGGTGCTCATTCTTTTGCTTCCTTGTTTTAGGCAGTCGGGATGACTGCTTCTGAGAACTGTATTGGAGAAATATGTCGTGCCTGAGAAGGCCACTTCGCTTGTTGCGGATCAGGAGGCCACTGCTGCCCGGCGTATCGACGCCTGCCTGGCTTGGCTGCGTTTGTTGGCCATGGCCAGCTTGCCGACCAGTCGAATCGCCACCGCGGCGCAGATGAGGCCGAAAGGCAGTACGTACCAGTCGCTCATGGGGATACGTTTGAAGTTGGAGAAAGCAAATACGGCGGAGATGACCCACATGCCAGTGACGTGCAACGTCTTCCACGCCTTGGGGCCCAGCAGCCGGGCGGGTCCCTTGAATGAGGTCAGTGCCATCAGCAGGATGAAGGCGTAAGCGGTTCCGCCAGGGATGTTGTTCGCCACGGTGCGGGCCGGCCAGAACTCGGTATTGAGCTGCCCGTAGGCGTAGATCAACACGGCATGCACCAGGTGCGAGAAGGCAAAGGCGAGGCCGATGAAGCGCCTTTCACGAACCAGTGCCTTGGAGAGCGCCGACGGCACCGGTACGGCAAAGGCCGAGGCGGTGAATGCGATCAGAAACAGTGCGAAGGAGGAACGGGCGGTGGCGCGAATGGCGCTGCGCAATCCCTCGACCAGGTCAGGTTGCGCAGCGACTGCCGTGACACTCATCGCCACCACCAAGGCTGCGACCAGGCCGAACAGTTGCCAGCCCTGGGGACGGAAGGTTGATGTATTCATGGCAAGAACTCCTGTAGTCAGGTCTCGCTATTCGGGGATCCGATGGCGAGTCGATGGGGAGAATTCTTGCAGGGGTATGTATACCGGCTATGTTCGACGACCGGCGCTTATACGTTCTTTTGAGTCTGTGAATACGCTGGATACAATGGCTTACAAACCGCCGCTATGGGCGCCGGCCGGTACGGGCTGCACTTGACGTGCAGCCCGCAATGCCTATCGATTGGGGCCGAAATCGAGGGTTACGCAGAGACCGCCGCCGTCGCGGTTGCGCAGGCTCAGCGCCCCACCAATCGCGACAGCCAATTGCTGGGCGATGGCCAGCCCCAGGCCGGCGCCGCCGGTACTGCGGTTGCGTGAGCTTTCCACCCGATAGAACGGCTTGACCACCTCGGCCAGGACCTCTTCGGGAATGCCCGGGCCTCGGTCGAGCACACTGATCGAAACGCCCGTGCTCGCGTCGCCACCGATTTCCACCTCGGCGGTGCCGGCGTACTTCAGCGCGTTATCCACCAGATTCACCAGGATCCGGCGCAGGGCATGAGGGCGTGTCTCGATGACCGCGCCGTTCGTGCCGCGCAGGCTGACCTCCCGACCGGTGTCTTGATAGTCGCAGACCAGGCTGTCGAGAAAGGAATCCAGCCCGATGCGGCAACTGGCCTCGGTCGCCCCATGGACACTGCGAGCATAGGCAACACCTTCGCGCACCAGGTGCTCGATTTCGTTCAGGTCGTTGCCCAGTTTGTCTTTCTCTACCGAGTCGTCCATGAATTCGGCGCGCAGCTTCATGCGCGTGATGGGCGTCTGCAAGTCGTGGGAAATGGCCGCCAGCAGTTGCATGCGCTCTTTCAGGTATGCGGCGATACGCGCCTGCATGCTGTTGAAGGCCCGGGCGGCGTACGCCACTTCCCGAGGGCCGCTTTCATCCAGCTGTACGGGGTGTGCGTTCGGGTCAAGGTTCTCGACCGCCTCGGCCAGGCGACTGAGTGGGCGTATCGCGATCCGCACGGCCAGCCAGGTGCAGCCGATCAGCAACACCAGTTGACCCAACAGGACAAAGGGCAACCAGGGCGACAAGGGCCTGACCGAGGGGCGCACGTCGATGGTGACCGGACTGCCGTCAGCCAGCCGCACCTGGGCCTGGAAATGCTGCTGCGGACCGGGGATCTGGACGAAGGTCAGGGCATAGTTGCGACCCAGCGCGACTTGAAGCGATTGCGCAGCCGTCGCCGCGAGATCGTCCGACGCCAGTGCGATGCCGGGGTCGTGTTCGCGCAGCAGGTAGTCATAGTTGCGCCGCTGCAGACGCTTGGTCCACGCCGGGCGCTCGTCGGCAGGCAGACGATCGAGGATGGCGATGGAGGTCGCCGTGTCATGCTCGAAGTTGCCCAACATCGCCGTCTTGGTGCTTTGGTAGCGTTCGTAATACTGGGCGGCAAATGTCAGGGACTGGGCGAGTATCAGACCGACCAGGAACACCAGCCATAGCCGCGACGCCAGCGTGCGGGGCCATTGCAACGCGAGTTTCATGCCTGCTCCTCGAGCATTTCGACCGCAAAGGTAAAGACGTAGCCTTCATTGCGCACGGTCTTCAAGTAGAGCGGTTCGCGGGCGTCATCCAGCAAGCGCTGCCGCACGCGACTGACCAGCAGGTCAATGGAACGGTCGAAGATATCCGCGTCACGGCCCTGGGTCAGATTGAGCAGCTGGTCGCGACTCAGCACCCGCTGAGGATGATCGAGAAATACCCGCAGCAACCTATACTCGGCGCCGCTCAGTGAGACGAGCGTATCGTCCTCATCGAGCAAATGGCGGGCGGTGGTGTCCAGGCGCCAGCGGCCGAACTTGAGCAGGCGACCGCTTTCGCTGACGACGAAATTGGGTGGCAGCATGCGGGTACGCCGCAGCACGGCGTTGATACGCGCGAGCAGCTCCCGGGCGGCGAAAGGTTTGGCCAGGTAGTCGTCAGCGCCCATTTCCAGGCCAATGATGCGATCGGTCTCGTCGGTGCGAGCGGTCAGCATCAGCACCGGAGTCGCCTTGTGCTTTCCGACGCGCAGTTCGCGGCACAGCAGCAACCCATCATCCCCCGGCAGCATGATGTCGAGGACGATCAGATCCACCTGGTTGGTTTCGAGAAAGGCCCGCATCTGGCGACCATCGGCGACCACGGTGGTGCGCAGACCATTCTTCTTCAGGTAGTTGCCGACCAGCTCCCTGATCTCGCGATCATCATCCACGATCAATACGTGATCGACATGTTCCATGCCCTGCTCTCCGAAATACGCGCAACCGTTGCGCAATGTGCGATGCCCTGTTGCCGTTTGGCTGGGCTGCGTGGATCGATGTGGCCAGCTCGATATAAAGCCAGAGCCCTGTCAAAACAGCGGCGATTGTATCGCTCCGTACCTGCGGCTTGGTGAATGCGCAGCTACGAGTGATACCCTGCTTTGATAACTCTTCAAGGCCGTCATATGGACATACCGCCTCGCTTCATCATTTATGAGTCAACGCACTGGGTTGTGAACCACCGTATGGACAGTGCGTTGCCTGGCTATCTGATGCTCAGCGCAAAGGAAATGACAAACTCGTTGGCCGCGCTTCCGGCGCAAGCGCTGGTAGAGTTAGGGGCGCTCCAGGCAAGAATCCAGCTGGCCATCGAAACGCACCTGCATCCACAACGCTTGTACATCAGCCGTTTTGGTCATGATGCGGGATATTCCATCCATTTCCACTTCATCCCGATTTACCCTTGGATCGAGACTCTGTTCTGGCAAGACGACAGGTACAGGTCGCTCCAGGCTTTTGGCTCGCTCGATGATACCGTGCTTAAAACGGACGGTGCGGAGCTGACCCTGTTTGTATGGCGGGAGTTTTGCGAGCGTCCTGATCCGCCGGACGTACAAGGCCCATCCATCGAACAAACCATCAGCGTACTGCGCAGGGAATTGCGCGATCAAAGTCTTGCTGAGCAATGATAATAAGGTAAGGCGGCGCACGAAAACGCCCTTACCGATCAAAAACGAAGGAACCAGTGGCATCTGGAAAACGATCTGCTTGCTGGGTTTTAAAGCGGTTTCCGGGCCCTGATTCTCGCTGGCGTAGAAAAGGTGAGGCCTGCATATAGGTCTCACCCCTTTTCAGCTCATCGGTCAGAGAGCGCTTGATTGATACTTACGGAGCCTTTTCCGCATTGAAACCATCAGCGTTTTCAAATACGCCCATGAATCCCGCAACAGTCGATTCCCGCGCCCAATCACGCTGGAGTTCGCAATACATCTGCACGCGGCTGATCAGTTTGGCTCCCGCCTGCTCGATTCGGCGTAACGCGGCCTCGTGTGCGGCAACGGATGTGCCGCCGACGGCATCGACCGGTACGTAGACTTCATAACCTTCCTGTATGGCATCGAGTACCGGAAAGGTCAGACACGCTTCAGTCCAGAGTGCGGTCATGATGAGTTTGCGCCGGCCAGTGGCCTTGACCGCCTGATTGAACTCGACGTCTTCCCAACTGTTGATCGAGGTTCGGTCATGAGTGGGCAGACCGCCGCCTCCGGCAGGGGCCCATGTCGTGCGCCCACCAGGGCTGCATCCGGCTCGCAAGATACATGCACTCACCGAGCTGTTGATCGAGTCGTTCGGGCAGTCGCCACATTTTGCCAAGCCGGTGCCCGTATGACTTTTTGTGGGAGCTTCGCACCCAAGCGGGAGCAGGCCCCCTCGCCACAGGTTGGAGTCACTGAGGCTTTGTCAGCAGCATCACAATACGCTGCTAATCTCAAAAAAAGCGGCTAGAGCAGTGCCGTCACTATGACTGATATTGACGCGGTGCTCAGAGCTAAAGCCCATGAAGACATTGAATTTAGCCTTACTGCTTTTCTGTTTTCCCTATTCCGCTCTCGCTGAAACCCTCACCTTCGCAACATGGAACCTGGCTTGGCAGCGATCAGCGCCTCTGAGCCAGAGCCAGTTCGATGAATGCATCAAAATCAAGCCGGCCAAGCGCGAGCAACTTGAAGAAACACACCCCTACCGCTGGGAGTGCAAATCCCCTGCGCAGATAGAGGACTTGAAGGCAGTGGCGAAAAAGCTGAATGCGGACGTGATCGCTGTACAGGAAGTCGAGAGTCCGCAAGCGCTTCAGCAAATCTGGCCGAAGGATGAATACGATTTTTACGTGAACATGCGCAGCCCCTGGATTCAGCGCACCGGATTCGTTGTTCGCAGATCCAGCGGGTTTGAAGTCGGGACGATGGGCGATATTGAGTCGCTGGGCGACGCCTTTGAAAACCATGCTCGACATGGAACGGAGTTACCCGTGACCATCAACGGCATAACCATCAAGCTTCTATCCGTGCACCTCAAAAGCGGTTGCTTTGATCACGCGTTGAATAGCGGGTATGCGACCCAGCGCGACAAAGCCAGCGGCGTCATCACCTGCGAGGTGCTTAAGAAGCAAGCGCCTGCGCTTGAAGCGTGGCTCGATAGTTCAATCAAGTCTGGCTTTCCCTCCATGATCATCGGCGATTTCAACCGTCGATTCGATACTCCCATCGAACGCAAGTCGGATCCTGAAGTAAGTCTCTTCGCCGAGCTTTCAGATGGCGAACCGTCAGCGGCCCAGTTGTTTCGTCCAAGTGAGGGCTTCAAGGCGCTATCTGAATGTCGGGGCGGAGGGTCGAAGTGGTTGATCGACCATGCGCTGATGAGCAGCGATTTGAGAGAGCACTATGTGACAGGGTCGTTATTGGAGTTTCCCGTCCCGCTGAAAGGTTCGGATCATTGTCCCGTGAGTTTCAAGTTGAAGTTCTAACTACCGGTGGTCCCATCGAATGTATCGGGCAGGAAAAAGGGAAAGGGTTCATTTCATAGAACGAACCCTTTCCCTTGTTCAAAGTGAATCATCACTTTAGCCCGACCTAAAAGCTGTCCCCTTCAACATGGTAGACCTTCGGTTCCTCCGAAAAATAATCCTCCAACCCCAGCATGAACATGCGATGGTCTTCGCTCGCTTCGAAGCCGGGTGTGTGGTCTTCCAGCGATTGCCATCGCACGATCAGGTTGAACTGCTCGGGGGTTTCGATCCCTTGCGCCAGCATGTGGCCGCCGTAGCCCTTGGCCCGGGTGAGCAATGGGGCGACTTCGGCAAATGCGCTTCGGAACGTTTCGATGCGTTCTTTGTGAACGGGGAGCACAGCGATTTCATAAATCATGGCGTACCTCTGAACTGTCTGAGACTGCGCACTTACGGAATGAGCGATGGCTCGACGGCAATCGCGATTTTGCCTTGCAGGCCATTGTTGGGGCTTTCCAGTCGAGCGTGGGCCAGGGGAATGTCGGCCAGCGAGTAGACGGCGCCGACGTGGGGGCGCAGCTGACCGCGGGCTATCAATGCACTCAATTCGTCGAGCTTGCCGCGGTTCTGTCGGGTGAACACGAAGTGATAGCTCGCGTTCTTGCCCCAGGCCTGGACGAGGTTTTGTGGCTGGGCGATGTCGACGATCGAGACGACGCGGCCCAGTTGGGCGAGCACGTCGGGACTGCGTGAGAGTGTGTTGCCGCCGATGGTGTCGAACACGACATCCACGCCGTGGCCAGCGGTTTGCCGAAGCACGGCGTCGACATAATCTTCCTTCTCGTAGTCGATGATCACGTCGGCACCCAGGTTGCGGGCGAACTCCGCGTTGGCTTCGCGCACGGTGGTGAACACGCGGGCGCCCATGGCTTTTGCCACTTGGATTGCGACATGACCGACGCCTCCGGCGCCGCCGTGGACAAGAATACTCTCCCCGACCCTGAGCGCCGCACGCACCACCAGGGCTTCCCACACCGTCCCGCCCACCAGGGTCAGGCTCGCGGCCTCGAGATGGCTCAGCTCGGGCGGCTTCTTCCCGACGATGCTTTCGGCCGCGACGTGGTACTCGGCATAACTGCCTTGCCCGTCAAATATTTGCGGCGTGTACCAGACTTCGTCCCCTGGCTTGAAGGTGGTCACGCCAGGCCCTACGGCTTCGACCACACCCGATACATCGTGGCCGGTGATGGCCGGCAATGGCACCAGATCAGCATAGTCGCCGCGTCGAACCTGGTAATCCAACGGGTTGATGGAAGTGGCGTATACCCGGACCAGGACCTGGCCCGCTTGCGACACGGGCTTGGGCACCTCGCGCAGTTCGAACGATTCAGGACCGCCGAATGATTCAAGCATCATCGCTTTCATGGTAAATCCTCGTATCTAGAAAAAGGGATATCGAGATATCTCGATATATCGCGGTAAAAAAATGCTACAGATCTTTCCCGATGATCTCGGCGAGCGCACTGATGGTTGCTTCATTGCGCTTGTAGTAGGTCCACTGACCGATACGCCTGACTTCCACCAGGCCCACCCGTTGCAGCGTCGCCAGATAACCGGACACCGTTGACTGCGACAGGCCGATCCCTTCCTGGATACTGCTGACGCAGACGCCGACCGTATGAACGTCACCCTCATCCTGCGGGGGGAAGTTCTTTGCCGGATCCTTCAAACCTTTCAGAATTTGGAGTCGTGTCGGGTTTGAGAGGGCTTTGAAGATTTCGAGTAGGTCCATGTGGCGAGGATATCGAGATTTTTCGATATGTCAATACGCGGATTTGAACGACGCTTGGCTGGGGCTCTGGGGCCGCTTCGCAGCCCAGCGGGGATGAATCCCCTCGCCACACAAAGGTCCGGGCGTTTTTTGTGAGTGCTGCGCACTCAAGCGGGAGCAAGCTCCCTCGCCACGGGTGTTCTTTGACGGTAGTGCGAGCCGTCTGTAGGAAGCTTGAACCGAAGGCGCATATAGAAACTTGAGGTGACAAAAAGCCGCAATTAGCTTCTACGCAGGTCTTCATTCCTGTTGAAAACTCCAGGCCTTACGGATTCGTTAAGGACGCTGTACATGGAGTTCACTAGGCACCAGCTCACCGCCCATCACGGCATTATCTTCTGCATCACTCGTTTCACCGTCATGCCAAGTGACCGTGGCAGGCTCGGCACGCTGTATTTTCAGGAAGCCAAAGCGGCGCATTTCGATGTCACTCGGCTGCTGGTGGAGCTCTATGACAAGATGCTCGCCCGGGATCTGCCCTGCGTAATGAGCGTCGCAATCTCCCGTCCGCTGACACGTAAGCAGGGGGATACGCTCAACGATCAGCGCACAGACGTCATCAACATCACCACCGGATTCTTCACAGGGGTGACTGGTCAAGTACCGGTAGTGGGTCTAGCTATCGCACCGGTGGCGGGCTACATAGGCAGAAGGTGGGCGAAGGGCATCTTGCCGACCTATCACGCCGGCGACGTCATTGTCAGCCTGGATGCGCAGGTCAGCGGCGGTATCGGGCCACAGCGTTCGATGTCTTCCATGATCATCCAGTCCTGAGGAGCTATAGGCCATGAGTGTAACAACCCAATATCTGCTGGCCGGCCTGGGGATTGTGCTGCTGCATCTTTGTGTGAGGCGTTATGTACTCAGGTTACGACTAGGCCTGACCCTGGTTTGCTTGGGTTTTGTTGTGCTGTTTGTTTTGCCACCCTTCATTGGCAGCATCGATGTCGGGATTTTTGCAATCGCAGCGGTAGCGGCGGGATCGGGGATGTTTTCCAGCCGGAGGATGTATGAGAAATGAACTGGGCAGGGCGGTCGAGTCGCTGCGGGCTTAGGGGTGGCGGTCGAGTTTTTTGAGGAACACGGTCATTTCTTTTTCGGCTTGTTTGTCGCCATGGGCTTGGGCGGCTTGCAGGCCTTGTTCCCAGGCTTGGCGGGCGGCGGGGAGGTTGCCTTGGCCTTGGTGGGCCTTGCCCAGGAGTTTCCAGGCGGCGGAGTATTTGGGGTCGAGTTCGATGCAGCGTTGCAGGTGTTCGGCAGCGCGGGGGAAGTCGCCGAGGTCGAGGTAGCCTTTGCCCAGGCCGAAGCGTAGCAGGGGGTTGTCGATGCCCTTGGCTAGCATTTTTTCCAGGGATTCGAGCATGGGGGGCATGTCCTTTTTCTGGTGTTTCCAGTGACTGATTTGTTGAATGTTAGATGGCTATCGCGAGCAAGCACCCCATATTCTGGATCAGAAAAAGCTCAACCCCACATGAAACAGCTTCTCGACATCGCGAATGTGCTTCTTGTCCACCAAAAACAGGATCACATGGTCGCCCGTCTGAATCCTGGTGTCGTCATGGGCGATCAGCACTTCTTCGTCACGGATGATCGCGCCGATGGTGGTGCCGGGCGGTAGGCCGAGGTCGCGGATGGCTTTGCCGATGACTTTGCTGGATTTGGCGTCGCCGTGGGCGATCGCCTCGATGGCTTCGGCGGCGCCGCGGCGCAGGGAGTGGACGCTGACGATGTCGCCGCGCCGTACGTGGGCGAGCAAGGTGCCGATGGTTGCCAGTTGCGGGCTGATGGCGATGTCGATGTCGCCGCCCTGGATCAGGTCGACATAGGCCGGGTTGTTGATGATGGTCATGACCTTCTTCGCCCCGAGGCGCTTGGCCAGCAGCGAAGACATGATGTTGGCTTCGTCGTCGTTGGTCAGGGCCAGGAAGATATCGGCGTCGGCGATGTTTTCTTCCAGCAGCAGGTCGCGATCCGAGGCGCTGCCTTGCAGGACCACGGTGCTGTCGAGGGTGTCGGAGAGGTAACGGCAGCGCGCCGGGTTCATCTCGATGATCTTGACCTGATAGCGGCTTTCGATGGCTTCGGCCAGGCGTTCGCCGATCTGCCCGCCGCCGGCGATCACGATGCGTTTGTAGTTCTCGTCGAGGCGGCGCATTTCGCTCATCACTGCACGAATATTCGCCTTGGCGGCGATGAAGAAGACTTCGTCGTCGGCTTCGATCAGCGTATCGCCCTGGGGCAGGATCGGCCGGTCCCGGCGGAAGATCGCCGCGACCCGGGTCTCGACATTCGGCATGTGCTCGCGCAACTGGCGCAGTTGCTGGCCGACCAACGGCCCACCGTAGTACGCCTTGACCGCCACCAGTTGCGCCTTGCCTTCGGCGAAGTCGATCACCTGCAACGCACCCGGGTGTTCGATCAGGCGCTTGATGTAGTTGGTCACCACCTGTTCGGGGCTGATCAGCACGTCCACCGGGATCGCTTCGTTGTCGAACAGGTCATTGCGGGTCAGGTAGGCCGCCTCGCGGACCCGAGCGATCTTGGTCGGGGTGTGGAACAGCGTGTGGGCCACCTGACAGGCGACCATGTTGGTTTCGTCGCTGTTGGTCACGGCCACCAGCATGTCGGCATCGTCGGCGCCGGCCTGACGCAGCACGGTCGGCAACGAACCGCGCCCTTGCACGGTGCGGATGTCGAGGCGATCACCCAGGTCGCGCAAGCGCTCGCCGTTGGTGTCGACCACGGTAATGTCGTTGGCCTCGCTGGCCAGGTGTTCCGCCAGCGATCCGCCGACCTGCCCTGCGCCGAGGATGATGATTTTCATCCGCTCACTCCTTTCGAATCGGTCTTAACCGCGTGCGGCGGCGATCTTGATCAGCTTGGCGTAGTAGAACCCGTCGTGGCCACCTTCCTGGGCCAGCAACTGGCGACCGTGGGGCTGCTTCAGACCGGCCTGACTGGCGATGTCCAGCTCCCGGGCGCCGGGGGTGCGAGCGAGGAAGGCTTGAATCACTTCGGCGTTCTCGGTCGGCAGCGTCGAGCAAGTGGCGTAGAGCAACATGCCGCCCACGTCGAGGGTCGGCCACAGGGCATCGAGCAGTTCGCTCTGCAACACCGCCAATGCGGCGATGTCGTCCGGCTGGCGGGTGAGCTTGATGTCCGGGTGACGGCGGATCACCCCGGTGGCCGAGCATGGCGCGTCCAGCAGAATGCGCTGGAATGGCTTGCCGTCCCACCAGCTCCCGGTGTCGCGGCCGTCAGCGGCGATCAGCTCGGCGTCGAGGCCCAGGCGTTCGAGGTTTTCCTTGACCCGCACCAGACGCTTGGCTTCCAGGTCCACGGCCACCACGCCGGCCAGCTTCGGCTCGACTTCAAGGATGTGGCAGGTCTTACCGCCCGGCGCGCAGCAAGCGTCGAGCACCCGCTGGCCCGGCGCCAGTTCCAGCAGGTCGGCGGCCAACTGCGCGGCTTCGTCCTGGACGCTGATCCAGCCTTCGGCAAACCCTGGCAGGCTGCGCACGTCAGCGGGAGTTTCGAGGACAATGCCGTCGCGGCTGTACTGGCAGGGGATCGCCGGGACGCCCGCCTCGCCCAGCAAGGCCAGGTAGGCATCGCGGCTGTGGTGGCGACGGTTGATCCGCAGGATCATCGGCGGATGAGCGTTGTTGGCCGCGCAGATGGCTTCCCACTGCTCGGGCCAGAAGGCTTTCAGGGATTTCTGCAACCAGCGTGGGTGGGCGGTGCGCACCACCGGGTCGTGTTCCAGCTCGGCCAGCAGAGCTTCGCCTTCGCGTTGGGCGCGGCGCAGCACGGCATTGAGCAGGGCCTTGGCCCAGGGCTTTTTCAGTTTGTCGGCGCAGCCCACGGTTTCACCGATGGCGGCGTGGGCGGGGACGCGGCTGTAGAGCAATTGATAGAGCCCGACCAGCAGCAGCGCTTCGACGTCGGCATCCGCAGCCTTGAAAGGCTTTTGCAGCAGCTTGGCCGCCAGCGCCGACAAGCGCGGCTGCCAGCGGGCGGTGCCGAACGCCAGGTCCTGGGTGAAACCGCGATCACGGTCCTCGACCTTTTCCAATTGGGTCGGCAGGGAACTGTTGAGAGAGGCTTTACCGCTGAGGACAGCGGCCAGGGCCTTGGCGGCGGCCAGACGTGGATTCATGAGGCGTCCGCCGCTTGGCCGAGCACGGTGCCGAGGGCGAATTTCTCACGGCGGCTGTTGAACAGATCGCTGAAGTTCAGCGCCTTGCCGCCGGGCAATTGCAGGCGGGTCAGGCACAGCGCCTGTTCGCCACAAGCGACGACGAGGCCGTCCTTGCTGGCGCCGAGGATTTCACCCGGTGCGCCCTGCCCTTCGGCCAGACTGGCCGCCAGGACTTTCAGGGCTTCGCCGTTCAAGGTGCTGTGGCAGATCGGCCACGGGTTGAAGGCGCGCACCAGGCGTTCCAGTTCGATGGCCGGGCGGCTCCAGGCGATGCGCGCCTCGTCCTTGTTCAACTTGTGAGCGTAGGTGGCGAGGCTGTCATCCTGCACTTCGCCCGGCAGGGTGCCGGCGGCCAGTCCGGCGATGGCCTGGACCACCGCTGGCGGGCCGATCAGCGCGAGACGATCATGCAGGCTGCCGCCGGTGTCTTCGGCGCTGACAGGCGTGCTGACCTTGAGCAGCATCGGCCCGGTGTCCAGGCCGGCTTCCATGCGCATCACGGTCACGCCGCTTTCGGCATCGCCCGCTTCCACGGCGCGCTGGATCGGCGCCGCACCGCGCCAGCGCGGCAGCAGCGAGGCGTGGCTGTTGATGCAACCCAGGCGCGGGATGTCCAGCACCACTTGCGGCAGGATCAAGCCGTAGGCGACCACCACCATCAAGTCCGGCTTCAGCGCGGCCAGTTCGGCCTGGGCCTGCGGGTCGCGCAGGGTCGGCGGCTGCAACACCTGAATGCCATTTTCCACAGCCAGCTGTTTGACCGGGCTGGGCATCAGTTTTTGCCCGCGACCGGCCGGGCGATCCGGCTGGGTGTAGACCGCGACGATCTCATGGGGGCTGGCCAGCAGGGCCTTGAGGTGTTCGGCGGCAAATTCGGGGGTGCCGGCAAAGACGATGCGCAGTGGCTCAGTCATGGAAGGCTCTCAGTTCAAAGCAGTCGCAAAAAGAAAAAGGCTTGCCGCGGCAAGCCTTTGAAGGGGGGCATCAAGCATTCTGGCGATGAATCTTTTCCAGTTTTTTCTTGATCCGGTCACGCTTGAGGGTCGACAGGTAATCGACGAACAACTTGCCGTTGAGGTGGTCACACTCGTGCTGGATGCACACCGCCAGCAGGCCTTCGGCGATCAGCTCGTAGGGCTGGCCGTCGCGGTCCAGGGCCTTGATCCTGACCTTCTGCGGGCGGTCGACGTTTTCGTAGAAGCCCGGCACCGAGAGGCAGCCTTCCTGGTATTGGTCCATCTCGTCGGTCAGGGTTTCGAACTCGGGGTTGATGAACACCCGGGGCTCGCTGCGGTCTTCGGAGAGGTCCATGACGACAATACGCTTGTGCACATTGACCTGGGTCGCGGCGAGGCCGATGCCCGGCGCCTCATACATTGTTTCAAACATGTCATCGACCAGCTGACGCACTTCGTCGTCCACTACGGCCACCGGTTTGGCGATAGTGCGCAGGCGCGGGTCCGGAAATTCGAGAATGTTCAAAATGGCCATAAGCTTGATAAATGCACGTGTGAGGTAAAGTCGGGTGGCTGGCCTGGCGTGTCTGGGGATGCAGGCTACCGTTGTAAAACACAGCTTCGAAGCACAGCGATCGAATCGGAGCGAGCCACGGGGGCTCTGGCGTTTTACGCGAACGCACATAATAAAGGGATTCACCGCATGAGGAAATCACTACTCGCCCTGCTGCTCCTGGCCTCGGCCGGTATCGCACATGGGCAAGTGCAACTTCGGGAAGGTTTTCCCCAGCAATACACGGTGGTGACGGGCGACACGCTTTGGGACATTTCCGGCAAATACCTGCGCGAGCCCTGGAAGTGGCCGGAACTCTGGCAGGCCAACCCGCAAATCGAAAACCCCAACCTGATCTACCCCGGCGACACCCTGACCCTGGTCTACGTCAACGGCCAGCCGCGCCTGACCCTCAATCGCGGCGCCTCGCGGGGCACCATCAAACTGTCCCCACGGGTGCGCAGCTCACCGGTGGCCGATGCCATCCCGAGCATTCCGCTGCAAGCGATCAACAGCTTCCTGCTGAGCAACCGCATCGTCGACAGACTCGAAGACTTCGACAAGGCGCCGTACATCGTCGCCGGCGATGCCGAACGGGTGCTCAGCGGCACCGGGGACCGAATCTTCGCCCGCGGCAAATTCGATGACAATCAGTCGGCCTACGGCATCTTCCGCCAGGGCAAGGTCTACACCGATCCCGAAACCAAGGAATTCTTGGGCATCAACGCCGATGACATCGGCGGCGGCGAGGTGATCGCCACCGAAGGCGATGTCACCACACTGGCGCTGCAACGCACCACCCAGGAAGTGCGCCTCGGCGACAGGCTGTTCAGCGGCGAGGAACGCTCGATCAATTCGACCTTCATGCCCAGCGCGCCGAACACCGAGGTCAACGGGCTGATTCTCGACGTGCCTCGCGGCGTGACCCAGATCGGTGCGCTGGACGTGGTGACGGTGAACAAGGGCCGGCGCGACGGCCTGGTCGAAGGCAACGTGCTGGCGGTGATGAAGACCGGCGAAACCGTGCGCGACCGTATCAATGGCCAATCAGTGAAGATCCCAGATGAAAGGGCCGGTTTGCTGATGGTGTTCCGCACCTACGACAAGCTCAGCTATGGCTTGGTGCTCTATGCCTCGCGCTCGTTGGCGGTGCTCGACAAGGTGCGTAATCCGTAACGGGTCTCACAACTTACCAACAGAGTTATCCACAGCTTGTTCCCGTTTCTGCGGGACCTATAACGATCAAGGATGATCGCATGTCATTACCTGAATCTGCTCCGGTTTCCCCGGCGGAACTGGAGGCGCGGCTACGCCTTCATCGGTTGCCGCAACTTGGGCCTAAACGTTTCATGACCCTGATGGAGGCCTTCGGCTCGGCCTCGAAAGCCATCAGCGCGCCGGCCAGTGCCTGGCGAGCGCTGGGGTTGCCGGCGGCCTGTGCCGAGGCGCGGCGTGATCCGGATGTACGCGATGGCGCGGCCCATGCATTGGCCTGGCTAGAGCGTCCGGGCCAGCATTTACTGATGTGGGACCAGCCTGGTTACCCTGCGCTGCTGGGGGAAATCAGCGACGCGCCAGCGCTGTTGTTCGTCGCCGGTGACCCGACGATTCTGGAGAAACCGCAGCTGGCGATGGTGGGCAGCCGCCGAGCGTCGCGTCCAGGCATGGACACGGCGGCGGCGTTTTCCCGCAGCCTGGCCGGGGCCGGTTTTGTCATCACCAGCGGCCTGGCCTTAGGGATTGATGCGGCGGCCCATCAGGCAGCACTGGATGTGGGTGGGCGCACCGTCGGGGTGCTCGGCACCGGGCTGGAAAACTTTTATCCACAGCGCAATCGTCGGCTGGCCGATGCGATGATCGACCAGGGCAGCGCGGTGCTGTCGGAGTTCGCGTTGGACGCAGCACCCCATGCCAGCAACTTTCCGCGGCGCAATCGAATAATCAGCGGTTTGTCCCTGGGGGTGCTGGTGATCGAGGCCAGTATCGCCAGCGGCTCGCTGATTACCGCGCGATTGGCCGCCGAACAGGGCCGCGAGGTGTATGCCATACCGGGTTCGATTCATCATCCCGGCGCCCGGGGCTGCCATCAGTTGATCCGCGACGGTGCGGCGCTGGTGGAAACCGTCGAGCATATTCTTGAAGCCTTGCGCGGCTGGCAGCGGTTGCCGCCAGCCTCCACGCCGGAGCCGGCAACCCATCCGCTGTTGCGCCTGCTGCACGCCGCGCCGCAGAGCAGCGAGGCGTTGGCCGACGCCAGCGGCTGGGGCCTGCCCAAGGTGCTGGCGGCGCTGACGGAACTGGAGATGGAGGGACGAGCCATCTGCGATAACGGCCGCTGGTTTGCACGCTAGGTTTTATGAGGAAGATCGGTAAACTGCGCACAGCCTTATTTGCGTTGCGGAGAATCTTTCATGGTCAACAGTTGGCGTGTGCAACAAGCCGCACGAGAAGTCCGTGCCGGGGCGGTGATTGCCTATCCAACCGAAGCGGTCTGGGGTCTGGGTTGCGATCCGTGGAACGAAGAGGCGGTGGACCGGCTGCTGGCGATCAAGTCGCGGCGGCCGGACAAAGGCCTGATCCTGGTGGCGGACAACATCCATCAGTTCGATTTCCTGTTCGAAGATTTCCCCGACACCTGGATGGACCGCATGGCCAGCACCTGGCCGGGCCCCAATACCTGGCTGGTGCCGCACCAGAACCTGCTGCCCGAATGGATTACCGGCGTGCACGACACCGTCGCATTGCGGGTCAGCGACCACCCGACCGTGCGCGACTTGTGCTCGCTGGTCGGCCCGCTGGTCTCCACGTCGGCCAACCCCCAAGGCCGCCCGGCGGCACGCACGCGGATCCGCGTCGAGCAATACTTTCGCGGGCAGCTCGACCTGGTCCTTGGCGGCAACCTGGGCGGACGCAAGAACCCCAGCGTCATCCGCGACCTGGCGACCGGTAAAGTCGTCCGCCCGGACTGAGCCCAAACACATCCCCGCCGGGCCCTATGTGGGAGCGGGCTTGCTCGCGAAGACGCCGGCACATTCAGCACAGATGCAAGCTGATCCACCGCTATCGCGAGCAAGCTCGCTCCCACAGTGGTTTTGTGTCACACGCAATAGTTGTGAGCTGCACAGGGTTTGACGCCTGACTCAAGGCAAGAGGATGGTCGACCCAGTCGTACGTCGTGCCGACAACTCAGCCTGGGCCTTGGCCGCTTCCGCCAGTGGATAACGCTGGTTGATGTCCACCGTGAGCTTGCCGCTGCTGATCATCGCGAACAGTTCATCGGCCATGCGTTGCAGGTTTTCGGCGTTGTTGGCGTAGGTCGCCAGGGTCGGGCGGGTGACGTAGAGCGAGCCCTTGGCCGAAAGGATGCCCAGGTTCACGCCCTCCACCGCGCCCGAGGCATTGCCAAAGCTCACCAGCAATCCACGAGGGGCCACGCAGTCCAGGGAGGTCAGCCAGGTGTCTTTGCCGACGCCGTCGTACACCACCGGGACTTTCTTGCCGTCGGTCAATTCCAGCACACGCTGTACGACGTTTTCTTTGCTGTAGTCGATGGTTTCCCAAGCGCCATGGGCCTTGGCGATGGCGGCTTTTTCCGGCGAGCTGACGGTGCCGATCAACTTCACGCCCAAGGCCTTGGCCCACTGGCAGGCCAACGACCCCACGCCACCGGCCGCCGCGTGGAACAGAATGGTTTCGCCCCCCTTGAGCTCATAGGTCTGACGCAACAGGTACTGCACGGTCAAACCCTTGAGCATCACCCCGGCGGCTTGCTCGAAGTTGATGGATTCCGGCAGGTGCACCAGATTGGCCTCAGGCAGCACATGCACATCGCTATAGGCCCCCAGCGGACCGCTGCCATACGCCACCCGGTCACCGACCTTGAAGCGCTTGACCTCGCTGCCGACCGCCTCGACCACGCCCGCGCCTTCCGCGCCCAGGCCCGACGGCATCGCCGGTGGCGGATAGAGACCGCTGCGGTAATAGGTGTCGATGAAATTCAGGCCGATCGCCCGATTGCTCACGCGCACTTGTTGCGGGCCCGGCTCGGCGGGCTGGTAGTCCACGTACTCGAGTACGTCGGGGCCGCCGTGGGAACTGAACTGGATACGTTTGGCCATCTTCACTTTCTCCTTGTCGCGGGACTTTTTACCAAGCCTGCTATCGGACTCCTAAGCTTGACCGACGTCAACTGTGGCGTGGGCAGGTGCGGTGGTATCCTGTGCGCCCATTTGCCACCGGCCCTTTGTATGCCGCGTAGCGTAGCCCTGATCAAGGTGATGTCATGTCCACTCGCACCGAGGCGGTGAAAGCCTATCTGCTCGACCTGCAAGACCGTATCTGCGCCGCCCTGGAAACCGAGGACGGCGGCACGCGCTTCGTCGAAGATGCCTGGACACGGCCTGCCGGCGGTGGCGGTCGTACGCGAGTGATCGAAAACGGCACGGTCATCGAAAAAGGCGGTGTGAACTTTTCCCACGTCTTCGGCAGCGGCCTGCCACCGTCGGCCAGTGCCCATCGGCCGGAACTGGCCGGGCGCGGGTTCGAGGCCCTGGGCGTGTCGCTGGTGATCCACCCGCACAATCCCCATGTGCCGACGTCCCACGCCAACGTGCGCTTTTTCATCGCCGAAAAAGAAGACGAGGAGCCGGTCTGGTGGTTCGGCGGCGGCTTCGATCTGACGCCTTACTACGGCGTCGCGGAAGATTGCGTGCACTGGCACCGAGTCGCCGAACAGGCCTGCGCCCCGTTCGGCCCCGAGGTGTACCCACGCTACAAGGCCTGGTGCGACAGCTATTTCCACCTCAAGCATCGCAATGAGCCCCGGGGCATCGGCGGCCTGTTCTTCGACGATCTGAACGAGTGGGATTTCGACACCAGCTTCGCTTTTATGCGCGCCATTGGCGACGCCTACATCGATGCCTACCTGCCGATCATGCGCCGCCGCAAGCACGACCCATTCACCGCCAAACAACGGGAATTCCAGGAGTACCGCCGCGGACGGTACGTGGAATTCAACCTGGTCTACGACCGCGGCACCCTGTTCGGCCTGCAATCGGGCGGGCGTACCGAATCGATCCTGATGTCGCTGCCGCCGCAAGTGCGCTGGGGCTACGACTGGAAAGCCGAGCCGGGCAGCGAAGAAGCACGCCTGACCGAGTATTTCCTGCAGGATCGCGATTGGCTGGCGACGGCCTGAGGGGATGTCCATGGATCGCTACGTTGTCATGGGTAACCCGATCGGCCACAGCAAGTCGCCACTGATTCATCGCCTGTTTGCCGAACAGACTGGGCAAGCGTTGGACTACACCACGCTGCTGGCGCCGCTGGAGGATTTTGCCGGTTGTGCGCGAGAGTTTTTCCGCGAGGGTCGTGGGGCAAATGTCACCGTGCCGTTCAAGGAAGACGCCTACCGCTTGGCCGACAGCCTGACCGAGCGCGCGCAGCGGGCCGGGGCGGTCAACACCTTGAGCAAACTGACTGACGGTCGTCTGCTGGGTGATAACACCGATGGCGCCGGGCTGGTCCGCGACCTGACCGTCAACGCCGGTTTCAGCCTCAAGGGCAAGCGCATTCTGTTGCTGGGTGCCGGTGGTGCGGTGCGTGGTGCCCTGGAGCCGCTGCTGGCCGAGGGCCCGGCTTCGGTGATCATTGCCAATCGTACGGTGGAGAAAGCCGAATTGTTGGCCGAACTGTTCGCCGACCTGGGCCCGGTCTCGGCCAGTGGTTTCGACTGGCTGCAAGAGCCGGTGGACCTGATCATTAACGCCACGTCGGCCAGCCTGTCGGGGGATGTACCGCCGATTGCCGGAAGTTTGATCGAGCCCGGCAAGACGCTTTGCTACGACATGATGTATGGCAAGGAGCCTACGTCGTTCTGCCGTTGGGCCAGCGAACAAAACGCCGCGGTGGCGATGGATGGCTTGGGGATGCTGGCTGAGCAGGCGGGCGAAGCGTTCTACCTGTGGCGTGGGGTGCGTCCGGATACGGCGCCGGTGCTGGCTGAGCTTCGAAGACAGCTAGTGCTATAAACCGTGGCGAGGGAGCTTGCTCCCGCTGGGCTGCGCAGCGGCCCCAAGAAACTGAGGACACCGTTTATTGGGGAGGGCTTCGCCCTCCAGCGGGAGCAAGCTCCCTCGCCACAGGGGATATCTCAAGTCGCTGGGAATGTTCATTCCTCAAAGAGAATCGGGCATTTCTCCGCGCCCTCCAGCTTCTTCAACTCCTCCACCACCTGCGGCCTGGCCCGACGCAGGGTCAGGCTGCGGCCCTGGCTGCGCAGGCGTCGGGCTTCCTGGTGGAGCATTTCCACCCCGGAGTAATCGATGAAGTTGATCTGCTGGGCATCGATCACCACCTGTTGCCCCTGCAACCGTTGCAGGCGCACTTGCAAGTAATGGCTGGCGCCGAAGAAGATCGAGCCACCGACCCGCAGGATATCTGCCTCGCCTTCGCGCAAATGCTGTACCCGAGGTTGCGAGGTGCGCTTGAGGTAGAAGAACAACGACGCCAGCACTCCCGCGTAGATCGCGGTTTGCAGCTCCAGCAGCAAGGTCGCCAGACAGGTCAGGCTCATCACCATGAACTCTGAACGGCTCACCCGGTACAACGCCCGGATGCCGCGATGATCCACCAGGCCCCAGGCGATCAGCAGGATGCTGCCGGCCATGGCCGGAATCGGGATGTGCGCGATCAGTTGCGCCCCCGCCACGGCAAACAGCGCCACCCACAACGCCGAGAACACCCCGGCCAACGGCGAGCACGCCCCCGCTTCATAGCTGAGACCGGAACGGGTAAAGGAACCGGCCGACAACGACCCGGCGAAAAATCCGCCGACAAGATTGGAAAGTCCCTGCGCCCTCACCTCCTGGTTCGCATCGAGCAACTGCCCGGAGCGCACCGACAGTGAACGGGCGATGGACAGACTGGTCACCAGCCCGAGCATGCCCACCGCGACGGCACCTGGCAGCAGCCGCAGGATCAGCTCAAGATCCAAGGGCAGCGGCGTGAACGGTGGCAAACGTCCGGCAAAGGCGCTGACCAGCGCCACATGCCCGAACATGGCCGGCCACGCCCAGACCACCAGACTGCCGATGACTAAAGTTATCAACAAACTCGGCCAGCGCGGCAACAAGCGCTTGAGCACGATGCCCAGCACCAGCGTCCCCACCCCCAGCAACAGCGACGGATTATCCACAGCCCCGATATGACTGAGCAACGCCAGCAAGCCTTTCAGTGCGGTGGCCTCGTTCGGCAGGTCCAGGCCCAGCAGGTTCGGCAGTTGCCCCAAGGCAATGACCACCGCCGCCCCCAGGGTGAACCCCAGCACCACCGAGTGCGAGACGAAATTGACCAGCGCCCCGAACCGCAACAGCCCCAGCAACCACTGGAAAATACCCGCCAGCACCGTCAGCAACAGGATCAGCGTGACGTAATCCTGCGTAGCCGGTACGGCCAGTGGACTGACGCTGGCATACAAGACGATGGAGATCGCCGCCGTCGGCCCACAGATCAGGTGCCACGATGAACCCCACAGGCATGCGATCAGCACCGGCACAATCGCCGCGTACAAGCCGTACTCCGGAGGCAACCCGGCGATCAGGGCGTAGGCGATCGATTGTGGCAGGGCCAGGATCGCGCCACTCAGGCCGACGATAAGATCTCGCCCGACACTGGCCCGGGTCTGCCGGGGCAGCCAGCTCAGGAATGGAAAAAGCGAATGGCGCGAAGGGATTGCCATGGAGCCTCAAGGATGGGGTTTGGTGAAAGAGTAACAGGCGATCTCATGACAAGGGCTTACCGTGACTAGGGAGCTTGCTCCCGCTGGAGGGCGAAGCCCTCCCATAACCGGTCCCTCCGGTTTTTGGGGCCGCTTCGCAGCCCAGCGGGAGCAAGCTCCCTCGCCACCAAAGCCGCTGGCAGGATATGAAGTTTCAGAGCTTCGCCTTCACCGCCGCCAACGCATCCTGGCCATCAACCGTCTTCACACCGTCCAGCCATTTATCCAGCACCGCCGGGTTGGCCTTGATCCAGGCCTTGGCCGCGTCGGCGTTGCTGACTTTCTTGTTCACGACTTCGGCCATGATGCTGTTTTCCATTTCCTGGGTGAAGCTCAGGTTAGTCAGCAGCTTGCCAACGTTCGGGCAGGCCTGTGCATAACCCTTGCGGGTCAGGGTGTAGACGCTGCCGGTTTCGCCAAAGTATTTCTCGCCGCCTTTGAGGTAATGCATTTTCAGTTGCACGTTCATCGGGTGCGGCGTCCAACCGAGGAAGGTCACGAATTTCTGCTTTTTCACCGCCCGAGAGACTTCTGCCAGCATCGCCTGCTCGCTGGATTCCACCAGTTTCCACTCGCCCATGCCGAAATCGTTGGCCTTGATGATCTCTTTCAAGGACAGGTTGGCCGGAGCACCGGAGCCGATGCCGTAGATCTTTTTCTCGAACTTGTCGGCGAATTTGTTCAGGTCGGCAAAGTTATGCACACCCGCATCCCAGACGTAGTCCGGAACCGCCAGGGTGAATTCGGTGCCATCGAGGTTCTTCGCCAGTTGGGTGACGTCGCCATTGGCGACGAATTTGTCATAGAAGCCCTGCTGCGCCGGCATCCAGTTCCCCAGGAACACGTCCACCTGCCCGTCCTTCAGGCCACCGAAGGTGATCGGCACCGCCAGGGTGTCAACCTTGGGCTTGTAGCCCATTCCTTCCAGCAGGAAACTGGTGATGGCGTTGGTCGCCGCGATGTCGCTCCAGCCCGGGTCGGCCATCTTCACCGTTTCGCAGCTCTGCTCGGCCCACGCCGAAGCACTGCTCAACGCCAGCAGCCCGGCGGCCAGTACTGTGGATAACTTTTGCATGTGCTTCCCCTTACGTTATTGGTGTTGGCAGGGTTGTGGATAACGGGCCTTGCGTTCCAGATCGTCGAGGTCGATGTGGTTACGCATGTATTGCTGGCTGGCGTCCACCAGCGGCTGGTGATCCCAGCTCTTGAGTTTGCCCAGGGTCAGCGCCTGGGCAACGAAACGACGGCGTCGCTGGCTGGCGAGTACCTGTTGGTGAATGGTCGGGATGTCCCATTTGGCCCGCGCTTCGGCGAGAAAATCACTGAACAGTTGCTGATGATCGGCGGACCGGCTGAGGTCTTCCAGCTCCTTGGGATCGTTACGTACGTCGAACAACAGACACGGATCGTCCTCGCTGTAGATGAATTTCCAAGGTCCGCGACGGATCATCATCAACGGGCTGATGGTGCCTTCGGCCATGTATTCGCCAAACACTTCGTCGTGCCCGCCCTGCCCTTGCAGATGCGGCACCAGGGACCGACCATCCAGCGGCAAACCCGATTCCAGTGTGCCGCCGGCCAGTTCGACCAGGGTTGGCAACAGGTCGGCGGTGGATACGGAGGCGCTCACGCGGCCGCTGGCGAACTGCCCCGGCGCGCTGATCAACAGCGGTACGCGTGCCGCCATCTCGAACCAGTGCATTTTGTACCAGAGGCCCTTTTCGCCGAGCATGTCCCCATGATCGCCGGAGAACACGATGATCGTATCTTCCAATAGCCCGGTGTCCTCCAGGGTTTGCAGCAGCTTGCCGATGTTGCTATCGATGTAGCTGCAAGCGCCGAAATAGGCACGGCGTGCATCACGGATCTTATCCACAGGCAACGGCTTGTCCCACAGATCGTAGACTTTCAACAGGCGCTGGGAGTGCGGATCGAGTTCGAATTGCGCCGGGGTGTGCGGCAGAGGAATGTCGTTGTCGTCGTACAGGTCCCAGAAGGCCTTGGGGATGGTGTAGGGATCGTGGGGATGGGTCATCGACACCGTCAGGCAGAACGGCTGGTCGCCGTCTTCGCGGATGTGATCGAACAGGTATTGCTGGGCCTTGAACACCACTTCTTCGTCGAAATCCAGCTGGTTGGTGCGCACGCAAGGCCCGGCTTGCAACACCGAAGACATGTTGTGGTACCAACTCGGCCGCACATCCGGCTCGTCCCAGTTCACCGCCCAGCCGTAGTCGGCCGGGTAGATGTCACTGGTGAGACGTTCCTCGTACCCGTGCAACTGGTCCGGACCGCAAAAGTGCATCTTGCCGGACAATGCCGTGCGATAGCCGAGACGGCGCAGGTAGTGGGCGTAGGTCGGCACATCCGCCGGGAAATCCGCCGCGTTGTCGTAGGCGCCGATCTTGCTGGGCAACTGGCCGCTGACCAGGGTGAAGCGCGACGGCGCGCACAGCGGGCTGTTGCAATAGGCAGAGTCGAACACCACGCCTTGCTCGGCCAGACGCGTCAGGTTAGGCAGCTTGATCGGCGAAGGGCCGTGGATCGGCAACATTGGCGCGGCCATTTGATCGGCCATGATGAAAAGAATGTTCTTGCGCTTCATGTGATCGCGGCATTCCATAGTAGGCAGTTATGCGAGATTGCTGCGATCGAGCATGTAGCCCCCAGGTGTTGGGGTAAAGCCCACGTAGGATAATGACTAGGATAAGCACAGCTTATGTATGACGCCTTGGGTGACTTGTCCCTCGAATTGCTGCGCGCCTTCGAATCGGCGGCCCGCCAGCAGAGCTTTACGGCAGCGGCGATTGAGCTAGGTACCACGCAGCCGGCCGTCAGCCAGCAGATCAAGCGCCTGGAAGAACAACTGGGCACCCGCCTGTTCGATCGTATCTACCGAGGGATCGAGCTGACCGAGGCCGGGTCGATTCTGTTCGAGCAGGTGCAGGCCGGTTTGCAATGCATCGACGTGGGGCTCAGCGCGATCACCGCCCAGCAGCAACACGAAGTGCTGCAAGTGGCCACGGACTTCGCTTTTGCAGCTTATTGGCTGATGCCTCGACTGCACCGGTTTCACGCGGCCAACCCGCAGGTGGACGTTAGTCTGGTAACGGGTGAACGCAGCCACAACATGCTGCGCACCGATATCGACGTTGCCGTGCTGTTCGGCGATGGTCGCTTCAAACAAGGCGAAAGTCGCTGGCTGTTCAGCGAAGAAGTGTTTCCGGTATGTAGTCCCCTGCTGCTCAAGGAGCGCCCGCCGCCCCTGCCCGCCCAGGCCCTGGCGGAGTTTCCATTGCTGCATTTGCGGGCTGGGAATGGCAGCAGCTGGTTCGATTGGAGCGGCGTGTTTCGCGAGCTGGGCATCACCTCGCCCCCGGCCCCTGGGCAGTTGCGCTTCGACAATTACACGCTGCTGATCCAGGCGGCGATTGGCGGCCAGGGCGTCGCCATTGGCTGGCGCCACCTTGTGGATAATTTGTTGGCCCAAGGGCTGTTGTGTCGGCCGATCAGCGAAACCGTGCTGTCGCGGCTGGGCTACTACGTGGTCCTGCCCCAGCGTAAGAGGCGCGGGGCGCTGATCCGGCAGTTCGTGGATTGGTTGATGGAGGAACAGGCCAACAGTGCCGATTCGCTTACGGGACTGCCGCTGCCGTCCATTGCTGTGTGACTGTGGCGAGGGAGCTTGCTCCCGCTGGGCTGCGTAGCGGCCCTCGCTTTTCTGCGGTCGCTACGCAACCGAGCGGGAGCAAGCTCCCTCGCCACAAGGTTTACGCAGCCGTCAGGTGGCTGGCACGAAATTCACGTGCTGGCCTATGTGCAGGTTCAAGCGCAACTCATCGGCGATGCCGACCGCCACCCGGTTGAGCCGTTCCAGGGCTTCGGCCATGCCGGACTCCAGGCTGGTGCTGACCTGGCTGAAATGCTCGATGCCCAGGCCGGGCGTGGCATACGGGGCGTTGATCAGGGTCCATTGCAGGGAACTGTTCTTCAGCGCGTCGAGCACTTCTTCAGCGGCGTGGCGCTGCAAATCATCGTCGCCCTGCTCCTCGTCGAGCACGGCAAAATCCCCGATCAGGAATAACCGCGATACATTCACCGCCTGCATCCCGGCGATCAACGCATCCACCGCCAATACCTGCTCCACGGGCCCGGGAATCAGCGTACGCTCCACCTGTTCGCTGCTCATCGGCAGGCCCGGTGCGTTCAGCAGGCACACCACGGCGCTGGCACCGGCCACGCTTTGCTTGACCCGCTCGGGATCGAACAGATCGCCAGTCTTGGTCCGCAGGCCCGGACGCGGAGCCAGGGCCGTGAGGTCGTCAAGAATGGCAATGATTTCATGCTGGCGCCGCAGCATCTCCGCCATCAATGCACTGCCGAGGCTGCTCATGGCACCATAAAGCACCACTTTGATGACCGGGGTTTCGGCATTTTTCATGGCTACTGTTCCTTTTTCCCGCGTATAAGCCCTCTGACCCGCGGAAATCGGATAGGGTTCGGCCTGTTTTACGGGAGCGACACATGCAGCGGATCAAGGGTTACCACGCCCACGTGTATTTCAACGCCGAAACCATCGACCAGGCGCGGGCGCTATGCGAGGCGGCCGCGCAACTGTTCCCGCTGAAAATGGGCCGCGTCCACCAGCGCCCGGTCGGCCCGCATCCGGACTGGAGCTGCCAACTGGCATTCGATCCGCAGTACATCGGCGTGGTCCTGCCGTGGCTGGCGCTCAATCGCAAGGGGCTGGTGATCTTTCTGCACCCCAACACTGGCGATGACTTGCTGGACCACACCGAGCATGCGATCTGGATGGGCGCGATGCGACCGTTGGATCTTTCGGCGTTCTGAGCTTCTGTGGCGAGGGAGCTTGCTCCCGCTGGGCTACGCAGTAGCCCCCGCAGTAGTCCCAAAAGCAAGAGGCGCTACGCAGTAGCCCCAAAAAGCAAAGGGCCGCTTCGCGCCCCAGCGGGAGCAAGCTCCCTCGCCACGGGTTTACCACGCCTCCAACCATGACGTTGCCGGTTGACCGCTGGTGCGACAGCGAAAGCTGGCTGAAAGCTTGCCCGATTAGGATCGCCTCACTACCGGCACAAGACCGGTGGCCAGAAACGGATTTCCACATCCTGTTTGGCCCTTTTAACAACAACAATGGTGATTCTGATGTCCGCTGTTACCTACCTCGTCGCACCCACTCCACTCGTCCGCCCCGCGTTTTTCGTTTTGCGCTGACCTGCCCGGTTCGCCTTCGCCCGCCGCGCCACGCCACGCCTGGAGTATCTCCTATGCTGACTTTCCTTGGCTTCGCCATGGTCATCACGTTCATGTTCCTGATCATGACCAAGCGCCTGTCGGCGCTGATCGCCCTGATCATCATCCCGATCCTGTTCGCCCTGTTCGGTGGCTTCGCGCCGAAGATCGGCCCCATGATGCTCGAAGGCATCACCAAGCTCGCCCCGACCGGGGTGATGCTGATGTTCGCCATTCTCTATTTTGCCTTGATGATCGACTCCGGCCTGTTCGACCCGGCTGTGCGCAAGATCCTCAAGCTGGTCAAGGGCGACCCCTTGAAAGTTTCGGTCGGTACCGCCGTTCTGGCGCTCGTCGTTTCCCTCGATGGTGACGGCGCGACCACTTACATGATCTGCGTGGCCGCGATGCTGCCTCTGTACAGCCGGATCGGCATGAGTCCACGGATTATGGCGGGCCTGATCATCCTCGCCGGTGGCGTGATGAACATGACCCCTTGGGGTGGCCCGACCGCCCGTGCGGCCAGTGCGCTGCATGTCGATCCGTCGGACATTTTCGTACCGATGATTCCGGCGATGGGTTTCGGTGTGGTGGCGATCCTGATCATTGCCTACTTCTACGGCAAACGTGAACGTGCGCGCCTGGGTGAGTTGCACCTGATCGGCGACGAGATCGATCACAGCGAAATCAGTGTCTCGCAATTCCCGGATGCCCGTCGTCCGAAGCTGATCTGGTTCAACGGCCTGCTGACCCTCGCGCTGATGTGCACCCTGATCGCCGGTCTCCTGCCGCTGCCCGTGCTGTTCATGGTGGCGTTCAGCATCGCCATGATCGTCAACTATCCATGCCTGCAACAGCAGAAGGATCGCGTCGCGGCCCACGCTGGCAGCGTATTGTCGGTGGTCAGCCTGATTTTCGCGGCAGGTATCTTCACCGGCATCCTGTCCGGCACCGGCATGGTCGATGCCATGTCCAAGAGCCTGCTGGCGGTGATCCCGGACTTCCTCGGGCCGTACCTGGCCGTCATCACTGCCCTGGTGAGCATGCCGTTCACTTTCTTCATGTCTAACGATGCATTTTATTACGGGGTGTTACCGGTTCTCGCCGAAGCGGCCAGCCATTACGGCATCACCGCCGTCGAAATGGCCCGTGCCTCGATTGTCGGCCAACCCGTGCACCTGCTGAGCCCGCTGGTTCCGTCCACCTATCTGCTGGTGGCCCTGGCCGGGATCGAATTCGGCGATCACCAGCGCTTTACCCTGAAGTGGGCAGTATTGGTTTGCCTGTGCATAATGGTCGCCGCCTTGCTGATGGGGACCTTTCCGCTGTTCAGCACTCTATAAAAGCAATGCCTGTCGCCTCGCGCCCTCGACTGTCCGAAGGCGCGATGTGGCCCAACACTCGCTAAAGGAACTCACATGGAATGGCTGACCAACCCGGAAATCTGGGTTGCCTTCTTTACCCTGACAGCCCTGGAAATTGTCCTGGGCATCGACAACATCATCATGATCTCGATCCTGGTCAGCCGCATGCCCAAGCACATGCAGGCACGTACCCGGATCTTCGGTCTGGCGCTGGCCATGATCACCCGGATCCTGCTGCTGCTGTCTATCACCTGGGTGATGCGCCTGACCGCCGATCTGTTCGAAGTGTTCGGCCAGGGCATCTCCGGGCGTGACCTGATCCTGTTCTTCGGTGGCCTGTTCCTGCTGTGGAAAAGCTCCCAGGAAATGTACCACGCGCTGGAAGGCGAAGATGAGAGCAGCGACGAACCTTCGGGCAAGGGCGGCAACT
The DNA here is from genome assembly GCF_052042015.1 of Pseudomonas sp. SMV71. Classification (NCBI taxonomy): domain Bacteria; kingdom Pseudomonadati; phylum Pseudomonadota; class Gammaproteobacteria; order Pseudomonadales; family Pseudomonadaceae; genus Pseudomonas; species Pseudomonas sp. SMV71. Next base: position 43,693 of record NZ_JBKGGU010000008.1, read on the forward strand.
TCCTCTACACCATCATCCAGATCGCGATCATCGATATCGTGTTTTCCCTGGACTCGGTCATCACCGCCGTCGGCATGGTTTCCCATGTACCGGTCATGGTCGCGGCCATCATCGTCGCCGTGCTGGTGATGATGCTTGCCTCGGGCACCATCAGCGAGTTCATCGACAAGCACCCGTCGTTGAAAATGCTCGCGCTGTCGTTCCTGCTGGTAGTCGGCACCGTGCTGATCGCCGAATCGTTCGATGTGCACGTGCCAAAAGGCTATGTCTACTTCGCCATGGCGTTCTCCCTGGCCGTGGAAGCGATCAACATCAAGATGCGCACCACGATTGCCCGCAAGCGCAAGCAGCAGGATCCAGTGAAACTGCGCAAGGACGTCCCCGGTCAGTAACTTACGGGGCAATGAACGAAGGGGCTCTTGGAGCCCCTTTTTTCATGCCCGCTGAACCCGTGTGGGAGCGAGCCTGTTCGCGATAGCGGTCTGACAGTTGACACAGCGGTGACTGACGCACCGCTATCGCGAGCAAGCTCGCTCCCACAGGGTTTTGTGGTGGATTTGGGGGTGGGCTTTATGACAGTTTTGTTTCAATCGGTTCTTTAGCTGTGCGATGCTGGCGGCCAGGCCTTTTGCCAACTAAATCTTTAAGTACAAGTAGAACGAAGTGGCATCGTCAATTGGTCCCTTTGGGACGCTAACAGGGGGCTACTCATGCTGACCCTGCTGAATCTGCTCTCCGCCGTGGCCCTGTTGATCTGGGGCACGCATATCGTGCGTACCGGCATCCTGCGGGTCTACGGCTCGAACCTGCGCCATGTCATCGGCCAGAACATGTCCCGGCGCTGGCTGGCGTTTATCGCCGGGATCATGGTCACCGCCATGGTCCAGAGCAGCAACGCCACAGCCATGCTCGTTACCTCGTTCGTCGGCCAGGGGCTGATGGCGCTGACTCCGGCCCTGGCGACCATGCTCGGGGCCGATGTCGGTACGGCACTGATGGCACGGGTGCTGACCCTGGACCTGTCCTGGCTGTCGCCATTGCTGATTTTCCTCGGGGTGATTTTTTTCCTGTCGCGCAAACAGACCCGGGTCGGGCAAATGGGCCGGGTCGCCATCGGCCTGGGCCTGATCATCCTGGCGCTGCAACTGATCGTCGAAGCCGCGACGCCCATCACCCATGCCCAAGGCGTGAAAGTGATCTTCGCCTCGCTGACCGGCGACATCCTGCTTGATGCCCTGGTGGGCGCTCTGTTCGCCATGATTTCCTATTCGAGCCTGGCCGCCGTGCTGCTGACCGCGACCCTGGCCGGCGCGGCGGTGATCAGCCTGCCGGTGGCAATCGGCTTGGTGATCGGCGCCAACATCGGCAGCGGCGTGCTGGCGTTCCTCAGCACCAGCATGCAGAACGCCGCCGGGCGCCAGGTGGCGCTGGGCAGCCTGCTGTACAAACTGATCGGCCTGCTGCTCATCATCCCGGTGCTCGACCCGCTGGTGAACTGGCTGGACAGCCTGGATTTCAGCCCCCAGGAAACGGTCATCGGTTTCCACTTGCTCTACAACAGCGTGCGCTGCCTGGTGCTGCTGCCCAGTGTCGCGCCGATGGCCCGGCTGTGTGCCTGGCTGCTGCCGGAGCGTCCGGAGGTCAACGGCACCGCCAAGCCCCGCCACCTGGACGCCACGGCCCTCGCCACCCCGAGCCTGGCGTTGGCGAACGCTGCCCGGGAAACCCTGCGCATCGGCGACTTGATCGAAAACATGCTTCAAGCCATGCTCGACGTGCTGCGCGGCCAGCAGACGGCAGTCACCCAGGACGTGCGGCGCATGGGCGATGACGTTGAGGCATTGTGCAGCGCCATCAAGTTGTACCTGGCCCAGATGCCCCGCGAGGACCTCAGCGAGCAGGACAGCCGCCGTTGGGCGGAAATCATTGAGCTGGCGATCAACCTGAAGCTGTCCAGCGACCTCATCGAACGCATGCTGCGCAAGGTCCAGCAGCAGAAAACCGCGCAACGCCGCTCGTTTTCCGACGTCGGCCTGGAAGAGTTGACGGGGCTGCACAGCCAGCTGATCGCCAACCTGCGGCTGGGGATGTCGGTGTTCCTCAGTGCCGACCGGGAAAGCGCCCGTCAATTGCTGCGTGAAAAACGGCGCTTTCGCGCCCAGGAACGGCGAATGGCCCACGCCCACGTCAGCCGCCTGCAACGCAAGGTCCTGCAAAGCCTGGAGACCAGCGCCCTGCACCTGGAGCTGATCGCCGACATGCGGCGCCTCAATTCGCTGTTCTGCGGTAGCGCCTACGTGGTGCTGGAAACCTCCGAGACAGGCGCCCTGGCGGTGGATGAAATTTCTGACATCACCCATTCGCCTTGAACATCTGGCGCGTTGTCCAGTCAGTAAGATTGGACTCGTCAGCCGCCAGGAAGCCCTTATGCGTTGTCTGTTGCTCACCGTTCTATTGCTCGGCTCGCTGCCTGCACTGGCCCTGGATCGGTTCCAGGTCGAAGGCTATGCGTTGCCCAACGGTATGCAACTGTTACTCAAGCCCGGCAATGACCGCGGGCACGTGGCGATCCGCCTGGTGGTGGGCGTAGGCCTGGATGACTTCAGCTGCGCAGACAAGGAACTGCCGCATCTGCTCGAACATCTGCTGTTCAGTGGCGTCGATGAAACCGGCGAGGGCGGCCTCGAAGAACGCATGCAGGCCCTGGGCGGCGAGTGGAACGCCTTCACCAACAACGCCGACACCACCTTCGTCATCGAGGCACCGGCGAGCAATCAACGGAAAATCCTCGACCTGCTGCTGGCCCTGTTGACACGCACCCGCATCGACGAAAAAGCCTTGGACGCCGCCAAACGGGTGGTGGAACGCGAGGACGGCGGCCACTACACCCATTTGCAGCGCTGGCTCGATCGCCAGGACCTGAGCCACAAGGCCAGTAATCAACTGGCGGTCGAACTGGGCCTGCGCTGCGCCGAACGGGCCGAGGTCGGGCCCTTGACCCTCGCCCGGATCGAGCAGGTCCGCAAGGCCTGGTACGCGCCCAACAACATGACGCTGATCGTCGTCGGCGACCTCGACCGCTTGCTCCCCGCCTACCTGGAACGCACCTTCGGCAGCCTCAAGCCGGTCGAACCGAGCAACCATGAGCCCTTGGCGCAGATCCGCTACAGCGCTGTCACCAAGCGCAACCTGATCCGCGGCATGGTCGGCAACAATGCCAAGCTGCACTGGCTGTTTCCCGAACCGGTGCTGGACGAACAACACGACGAAACCTTCGACCTGCTCAAGGACTACCTGGACTGGGCGCTCTATCGCCAGCTGCGCCTGGCCCACGGCCTGTCGTACGGGCCGTGGACCGAGCGCGAAGTGTTCGGCGGCGTCGGCTTCTTCAGCCTGAACGCCGACCTGGCCCGCGAAGACCTGCCCGAAGCCGAGCAAGCCCTCGAAGCACTGCGCGGTAGTCTGCTCAAGGACGGCCTGGACCCCGACACATTCATGCGCATCAAACGCGCAGCCATCGCCCACCAGACCTGGGCGGTCCAAGGCAACAGCGCCCTGGCCGACTACTACTGGAGCGCTCTGGGCGACTACGAAGACGGTCGCTTCGCCAACCCCGCCGTACGCTTGCAGGCCGTAAGCCTCGAACAAGCCAACCTGGCCCTGCGCGAACTGCTCAAAGACCCCGGCTACCTGCGCATCGAGAAGCCGCTGTTCAGTGACGATGAGATTGTGTGGGGCGTGGGTGGGTTGCTTGGGTTGTTACTGTTGGGGTTGGTGGTGTGGCGGGTTCGGCGCCGAGCCTGACCGACCGCTATCGCGAGCAGGCTCGCTCCCACATTTAAACTTAGGCACAACCGGAAGAAACAGGCCGGCCGCTAGGCAGCCTCGCTTTTGCTTTGCTTTGGCTTTTGATCTTGAACGCCCCATTAACCACAAGGGCCGAACGCAGGCATTGCGCAGTGGGCATCCCGGCATGGATGCCGGGATAGCCGCGTTGGGCCATGGAGGGCCCTTCGCGGCGGGCCCACGGAGCAATGCCGGAGTGAGGGAACACCGAGCCTTGGCGAGGTGCCTAGTGGTGGGGCGAGGCGCTTTTGGTTACTTTTGGCGCTCTTCCAAAAGTGACCCGCCGTAAGGGCGGAACCCTAAGTGGCCGTTACCGCAGAAATGGATATGTACACAGAGGGCCAATGGCGATAAACCCGCTCGTCACATCGAGTGGCTGACGATACCCTGTCAGGGATATTTCCTACGACTTACTGCGAAACCGCCTAATGCAAACCCTGACCCATCTCATCCAGCGCATCCTTGAATTAATGAAGCGCTACCCAGGCGTCATTGCATTCGGTGGTTTCGTCTCCGGGGTCGGCAGTTTCATGCTGGTAGACCGCCAACAGGGCCTGGCGACCTGGATCGCCGTGTTGATGCTGGTGAGCTGGCTGTGGCTGATGGTAGAGAACAGCATGACCCGGCTGTTCACCCGCATCTTCAAACGGGAAATTCCCCAGCCGCTGCTGCGTTACGCCACGCAGATGATTCACCAGGAAAGCCTGTTTTTCGTATTGCCGTTTTTCTTCATTACCACCACCTGGAACAGCAGCCAGCTGATTTTCACCGGCCTGCTCGGGGCGGCAGCGCTGATTTCGATTACCGACCCGCTTTATTACAAGTGGCTGGCACCCCGGCGCTGGGCGTTCCTGGCGTTGCACACGCTGACGCTGTTCGCCGCGCTGCTGACCGCGTTGCCGGTCATTGTGCACCTGACCACCGACCAGAGCTTCAAGCTGGCCCTGGGGACCGCCATGCTGCTGTCGTTTCCAAGCCTGGCGTCGATCTTTCCGATCCGCACGGTGCGCAACGCCCTGGCGATCCTGTGCATCACTCTGGGGATCGGCGCCGCCGGATGGGTGCTGCGCTCCTGGGTACCACCGGCGACCTTGTGGATGACGGAAGTGGCGATCAGCACCCAGGTCGAAGACCGCACCCCGGGCGACAGCCTCAAGGAAGTGAGCGCGGCACAGATCCGCGGCAATGGGCTATACGCCTATACGGCCATCAACGCCCCGCGTGGCCTGGATGAGCGGATCTATCACGTCTGGCAGTTCAATGGCAAAGAAGTGGACCGCATCGCCCTGGACATCCATGGCGGGCGCAAGGAAGGCTATCGCGCCTGGACCCACAAGCAGAACTTCCCGGACGACCCGACCGGCAAATGGCAAGTGCGGGTGCTGACGGAGAATGGGCAGATGATCGGGGTGTTGCGGTTCAATGTGACTGGATCGGCAGGTGGCTGAACATTGTGGCGAGGGAGCTTGCTCCCGCTGGGGTGCGAAGCACCCACCGGAAAGGGGCCGCTGCGCAGCCCAGCGGGAGCAAGCTCCCTCGCCACAATGAATGTCGCCAGGCTGAGTCGCTGGCCTCAGCCAAAGAACCAGTAGCAAACCCCGATCGCCGACAAGACCCCGGCCAACTCAGCCAGCAATGCACACCCCACGGCATGCCGTGCCCGCTGGATGCCCACGGCGCCGAAATACACCGCCAGCACATAGAACGTGGTCTCGGTACTGCCCTGGATTGTCGCGGCTATCAGCGCGGGAAAGCTGTCCACGCCGGAGGTCTTCATGGTTTCGATCAGCATCGCCCGGGCGGCGCTGCCGGAGAACGGCTTGACCATGGCCGTGGGCAAAGCATCGACGAAGCGCGTGTCCCAACCGGCCCACTGGACCAGATGTCGTATGCCATCCAGGCCGAAATCCAGCGCCCCCGAAGCGCGCAGCACACCGACCGCGCACAGCATCGCCACCAGGTAGGGCAACAGGTTCTTGGCGACGTCGAACCCTTCCTTGGCCCCTTCGATGAACGTTTCATAGACCTTGACCTTGCGCAGCGCGCCGATCACCAGGAAGACGATGATCAAGCCAAACAGCGTCAGGTTGCCGAGGATCGAGGACAAGCTCGCCAGCGCGGTGGCCGAGAGCGTCGCCAACAGCGCCATGAAACCGCCCAGCGTCAGGGCACCGGGAATCAGGTAAGCCAGCACCACCGGGTCCCACAGGCGCAGACGCTGCATGAACGCCACCGACAGCAGCCCCACCAGCGTCGAGCCGCTGGTGGCGATCAGAATCGGCAGGAACACCAGGGTCGGATCCGGCGCGCCTTGTTGGGCGCGATACATGAAGATCGTCACCGGCAGCAGCGTCAGCGAAGAGGCGTTGAGCACCAGGAATAGGATCTGCGCATTGCTGGCGATGGTAGCGCTGGGGTTGAGGTCCTGCAGGGCGCGCATCGCCTTCAGGCCAATGGGGGTGGCGGCGTTGTCCAGACCCAGGCCGTTGGCGGCAAAGTTCAGGGTAATCAGGCCGATGGCCGGGTGACCGGCGGGCACTTCCGGCATCAAGCGCAGGAACAACGGCCCGAGGACCTTCGCCAGCCAGTCGACGATGCCGGCTTTTTCGGCGATCCGCAGGAAGCCCAGCCACAAGGTCAAGGTGCCGAACAGCAGGACCATGACCTCCACCGACAGCTCGGCCATGGCGAAAATGCTCTCGACCATGGCCGCGAAAATCCCGGCGTTGCCGCCGACCAGCCACTGCACCAGCGCCGACACGGCTGCCACGATAAAGAAGCCAAGCCACAGGCCATTGAGCATCGGTCTAATCCCCCGGAAGATGCCGCGAATGATAGCGGGGCTGGCAGAAACGACAAACCCCGGATTTCTCCGGGGTTTGTCTTGGTCGCAATGGGATCGAAAGATCCCTGCTCACTTGAGGTTGCTGGATCATTGTGCGAGGGAGCTTGCTCCCGCTGGGCTGCGCAGCAGTCCTTTTTTATGAGTGCTTCGCACTGGAGCGCCAGCCCGGTCAAGCGGGAGCAAGCTCCCTCGCCACAGGTTTTGCGTTTTACGAATAAACCTGGGGAGCAGCTTCAAGCCTGCCTCACCGGCTGGAAGTTTCCCCCGTCGGCAGCGGCTCTTTGCTGCGCCAGTGGGGCAGGGAATTCCAGTAGCGCTGGCCCTTGGCGTCGTCGTACATGCCTTCCCAACGGGCGATGACCAAAACGGCCAGGGCGTTGCCGATGACGTTCAGGGCGGTACGGGCCATGTCCATGACGCGGTCGACGCCAGCGATGAACGCCAGGCCTTCCAGCGGAATGCCCACGCTGCCCAAGGTCGCCAGCAACACCACGAACGACACGCCCGGCACGCCGGCGATGCCTTTGGAGGTGACCATCAGGGTCAGGACCAGCAGCAATTGCTGACTGATGGACAGGTCGATGCCGTACAGCTGGGCGATGAAAATCGCCGCGATGCTCTGGTACAGGGTCGAACCGTCGAGGTTGAACGAATAACCGGTCGGCACCACGAAGCTGCAGATGGCCTTCGGCGCGCCGTAGGCTTCCATCTTCTCGATCACCCGCGGCAGCACGGTTTCGGAGCTGGCGGTGGAGTAGGCCAGGACCAGCTCATCCTTGAAGATGCGCATCAGCTTGAGCACCGAGAAGCCGAACAGCCGCGCAATCAGACCCAGCACCACAAAGGCGAAGAACGCGATGGCGACGTAAACCAGGATCACCAGTTTCGCCAGGGGCAGCAGGGAGGCGAAGCCGAAGTTGGCGACCGTCACCGCGATCAGCGCAAACACACCGATCGGCGCGTACTGCATGATCATGTGCGTGACCTTGAACATGCTTTCCGACACGCCCTGGAACATTTTCACCAACGGCTCGCGCAGGTCCGCTTGCAAGCTGGATAGGCCCAGGCCGAACAACACGGAGAAGAAAATGATCGGCAGCATCTCGCCACGGGTCAGTGCGGCGAAAATGTTGGAAGGGATCAGGTTGAGAATAGTCTGGACGAACGCATGCTCATGCTGGACTTCAGCGGCGGTGGCCTGGTACTTGGAAATATCCACGGTACCCAGCGTGCTCATATCGATGCCCGCACCAGGCTGGAAGAAGTTGGCCAGCAGCAGGCCGACGACAATGGCGATGGTGGTGACGATTTCGAAGTACAAGATGGTCTTGATACCGATGCGCCCGAGCTTCTTGGCATCACCGACCCCGGCAATCCCGACGATCAGCGAAGAAATCACGATCGGGATAACGATCATCTTGATCAGACGGATAAAGATATCGCCCGCCGGTTGCAGCACGTTGCTGATCCACCAGGCCTTCTCGGCGCTGAAATGATTGAGCAATGCGCCCAGTGCAATCCCCAGAACCAGACCGATGAGGATCTGCCAGGCGAGGCTCAGCTTTGCCTTCTTCATATCTTTACCCTTGCTTCAGTTGGACTCGGACAGCGGCACCCTCCGTTATCGCCAAGACGATAAAGGAGGGTGCCGCTGCCCCCGTATAAGGTCACCCCGAGCGCTCGATCGGCTTACTGGCAGGCGAAAAAAGGCGCAACTATTGCGATGCGGGGATGGTCCGTCTAATGCCGTAACCGCCTACCCCATGCCGAATCGGCATGAAGATTTCCAAACGAGACCGGCGTCAAGGCCGGTTCGAATGCGTCATTTCAGCAGGCATAAGTGCCTTGAGGCGGCCGTTTCGGCGTCTGCGGCTTTTTCCTGCCTGAATTGCGGGCCGATGTAAAATTGACCCATTACGAAGCCGTCGGCGACGAAATCCGTGCGTGCATTCTCCGATATACGGTAAGGCACGAGGGAAGAAATCTATGAGAGGAGACAATATGCCGCAGCGAAGTGTGGTGGATGGCGTCCATTGCCTGACCGCTCTGGCTCAAGCCTTTTCGGCTCAAGCTCTTCGCAAGTTCGCCAAGTCACAGGGACTTTGCGAACCTGCGTCGCAGCTTTTTTCCTGACCCGGCCCTTTCGCAGGCACCCCTTGTGCCCGTAGGTCACTCCGACCCGAATCGGTCAGAACGTCCCAGCCCCCTGGTCATGCACCGGCCCTCCTCGGGCTGTGCAGCAGAGAAAAGCACGGCGCTTTTCCCGTTTTCAAATTCAGTACCAGTTCGGATCTTTCTTGAGCTGCTCCATTAACAGTTCCTGCATACCTTCATCCGGTTTGCCAAGGAAACGGTAGTCGGCGTGACGGGTCGGTGACTTGTCGGCCGGCAACCCGGCGGGGACTTGCACCCACATCGCATAAGCCTCGTCCTTGTCGAAACTGAAGGCAACGATCAGGCGATTGCTGCGGCAGGTTGCCTGGGTTTCGCACAACGGACCGACCAGGTATTTGTCGCCATCTTCCTCGACAGCATTCATCTGCTCGGAATCGCCTGACAGATTCATCACCCATTCCGGCAGACGCTCTTCCTTCTTGACGACCTGCTGCCAGGTTTCACGGTATTGCGGGTCCGCCTCAAGTAGCTGGTTGACTCGCATTTGCCCGTCGTTGGCAGCCATTGCCGTGGCACTGCCGCCCAGTAACAGGGCGGCGGCCAGTCCTTTAAGGAACACGCTCATGGTCAGCCTCGACCGCGACGGCCAAAGAAGAAGGAAGCGATGAACATCACCAGGAACACGACAAAGAGAATCTTGGCGATGCCCGTGGCGGTGCCGGCGATACCACCGAAGCCCAGTACGGCAGCGATGATGGCAATGATCAGGAAGGTAATTGCCCAACTCAACATGGTGATTCTCCTTACGCTTTTCTACTTAGTTAGGGTCTGACGGGTGATGGTTCCGGTGCGACGGACGACCGGTCCATCGAGTTAAAACACCCAACGCTCCTGGCGAGGCAGGTCGGTTACAGGCTGAGCCTGGTCGACGTCCATCATGCGCATCGAGGTGGAAGCTTCTGCGACGCTGCTGACAGCGCTGAAATGACTCTGCGGGGCGCGATAAACCGAAACCTGCGGCGCTTCGGGTTTCTGGCTCTCCTGCCAGAGCAGCCATTGCTGCCCGGCAATCAGCGTCACCAATAACGCCAGCACTGCCCACAGGCCCTGCTGGATATGCAAGGAAGAGATCCGAAACTGGGCGGCACGTTGACGATTCATCCTGGAATTCCTCCCCACCCGGGGTGCAGTGATCTGGTTAAGGCGCGCTGACGCCACGTTTGAAGAGGTTATTGCAGTCGGCGTGCCAGAATTTTCCGACAGAAAAATTCTTATAAATCAAGCAATTACAATATGTTGTCAAAACACTGGGGGCGCATCCTGCACGATGAGCCCGTGGGACGTCGTGCGTAATGCACGACTGAGAGGAGGAGACGTTAGATTCTTTTCGAATGTTCCGTCAGAAACAGCTGTCGGATGGAGCGAAGCGAATCGGCCAATCGCTGCGGCTGGGGAAAAAAACGGACCCAAATCAACCTTTTAGGAGTCTGAGGCCCACAGGGTCGATTTCAATGGGTAATATTCCATCAGAATTAACCATGCAACTTGCCCGATTTTTCTGACACTAACCAAGACATTCATGAAAGGAGCGTAGGAAAGATGGAATCCGCCACCGAGCACCAAGGCCGCATTCTGCTGGTAGACGATGAGTCCGCCATCCTGCGTACGTTCCGTTACTGTCTGGAAGATGAAGGCTATACAGTCGCTACTGCCAACAGCGCTGCCCAGGCCGACGCACTGCTGCAACGCCAGGTCTTCGACCTGTGCTTCCTCGACCTGCGCCTGGGGGAGGACAACGGCCTGGATGTCCTGGCCCAGATGCGTATCCAGGCACCGTGGATGCGCGTGGTGATCGTCACCGCTCATTCGGCAGTCGACACGGCCGTCGATGCGATCCAAGCCGGGGCCGCCGATTATCTGGTCAAGCCGTGCAGCCCGGATCAGCTGCGCCTGGCCACCGCCAAGCAGCTGGAAGTGCGGCAATTGTCCGCCAGGCTCGAAGCGCTGGAAGGGGAAATCCGCAAACCCAAGGACGGCCTCGACTCCCACAGCCCGGCGATGAAGGTCGTTCTGGAAACCGCCCGCCAAGTGGCCAGCACCGATGCGAACATCCTGATCCTCGGCGAGTCCGGTACCGGTAAAGGCGAGCTGGCCCGGGCGATCCATGGCTGGAGTAAACGGGCAAAGAAGTCCTGCGTGACCATCAATTGCCCGTCGCTGACCGCCGAACTGATGGAAAGCGAATTGTTCGGCCATAGCCGCGGCGCCTTTACCGGCGCCAGCGAGAGCACGCTGGGGCGGGTCAACCAAGCCGACGGCGGTACGCTGTTTCTCGACGAGATCGGCGATTTTCCCCTGACCTTGCAGCCCAAGTTGCTGCGTTTCATCCAGGATAAGGAATACGAGCGGGTAGGGGACCCCGTCACCCGCCGTGCCGACGTACGGATCCTTGCGGCAACCAACCTCAATCTCGAAGACATGGTGCGCGACGGACGCTTTCGCGAAGACCTGCTGTATCGCCTGAACGTCATTACCTTGCACCTGCCGCCCTTGCGCGAGCGCGCCGAGGACATCCTGACCCTGGCCGACCGCTTCCTGGCCCGCTTCGTCAAGGAATATGCGCGCCCGGCCCGTGGCTTCAGCGACGAGGCGCGCGAAGCGCTGCTGGGCTATCGCTGGCCGGGCAATATCCGGGAGCTGCGCAACGTGGTGGAACGCGCCAGCATCATTTGCCCACAGGAAAAGGTCGAAATCAGCCACTTGGGGATGGCCGAGCAACCGGTGAACAACGCACCGCGCATCGGCGCCGCGCTGAGCCTCGATGAATTGGAAAAAGCCCATATCGGCGCCGTGCTGGCAACGGCCGACACTCTTGATCAGGCCGCCAAGACCCTGGGTATCGATGCCTCCACGCTGTATCGCAAACGCAAGCAGTACAACCTGTGAGCGACACCTTATGAAATTGGCGATGAAGCTGCGCACCCGGCTGTTCCTCAGTATCTCGGCGCTGATCACTGTGGCCTTGCTGGGGCTGTTGCTGGGCCTGGTCAGCGTGATGCAGATGGCCAGCACCCAGGAACAATCGGTACGCGACAATTTCATACTGCTGGATCTTGGGCTCAAGCTGCGCCAGACCCTGGGCGATCAGTTGATGATCATGCTCGACGAAAAGCCCGACCTCCCATCGCTGGAAGCCTCCAAACAGCAATACCTGGCGTTGATCGATGAAGGCATCGCCCATGAGCGGGAGCTGGACAGCACCGCGCTCAGCTTCACCAAGGCCAAGGCCGATTACATGGAATTTCTCGATGCCTTCAGCGCATCGCGCCAGCCTGACGGACAACTTGCAGGCATCCAGACGCTCACGGAGAAATTCAATGTCCTGCGCAATGGCCTGATCGAAGGCTACCGGCAGGCATTGAACAATATCAGCGATACCCAGACCCGCGCTCGCGAGCGGGCGCTGTTGATTTCCGGTCTATTGGGGCTGGTGGGGTTGGCGGTATTGATCATCGGCTTCATCACCGCCCACGGCATCGCCAAGCGTTTCGGCGCGCCGATCGAGGCGCTGGCCGCCGCTGCGGACGACATCGGCCAGGGCAATTTCGAAGTGACGCTGCCGGTTTCCACCGCTGCGGAGCTGAATCTGCTTACCCGGCGTTTCGGCGTCATGGCCCAGGCATTGCGCGAACATCAAGCCACCAACGTCGATGAACTGCTGGCCGGCCAGCAGCGCTTGCAAGCGGTGCTCGACAGCATCGACGACGGCTTGCTGATGATCGACCGCCAGGGCCGGCTGGAACACCTCAATCCGGTGGCCCAACGGCAGCTGGGCTGGGACGGCGAACGCCTGGGCATGGGCCTGGGCGAGGCGCTCGGGCGCCTTGAGCTGGACGATGAGCTGCAACTGGTGCTGCGCGGTGGAACGCTGGAGCGGGCGCCGGAAGACTTGAGCATCGAGGTGGACGGCGAATCCCGCGTGCTGACCTACAGCCTCACCCCCGTGAGCCATACCCAGGGACATATCCTCGGCGCCGTGATGGTGCTGCACGACGTCACCGAGCAACGGGCGTTTGAGCGAGTGCGCAGCGAGTTCGTCCTGCGGGCGTCCCACGAACTGCGCACGCCGGTGACGGGCATGCACATGGCGTTCGGCCTGTTGCAGGAGCGCCTGCACTTTCCGGCGGAATCTCGTGAAGCGGACCTGCTCAACACCGTCACCGAAGAGATGCAGCGGCTGATGCAACTGATCAATGACCTGCTGAAATTCTCGCGCTACCAGAACGGTTTGCAAAAACTGGTGCTGGCACCGTGTTCCATCGAGGATTTGCTGGAAGCAGCCCGGCTGCGCTTTGCAGCCCAGGCGCAAGCCAAGGGGATCGAATTGCTGGTAGCACTCCAGGGGCCGCTGCCGCACCTGCACGCCGATGCGTCGCAGTTGGAGAGGGTGCTGGATAACCTGATCGATAACGCGATGCGCCACACCGGCGATCACGGGCAGATTCGCTTGCAGGCTCGTCGCCACGGCGAGCGCGTGATCATCAGCGTCGAAGACAATGGCGAGGGCATTGCCTACGGCCAGCAGGGACGCATCTTCGAGCCCTTCGTCCAGGTGGGACGCAAGAAGGGCGGCGCCGGCCTTGGCCTGGCATTGTGCAAGGAAATCGTCCAGTTGCATGGCGGCCGCATGGGCGTTTACTCAAGGCCGGGGCAGGGCACGCAGTTCTACATGGCGCTGGCGGTCTGAAGACCCTCAGGCCTCGTCGTCCAGGCGCCGGGACAGCAGGCGTCGGCCACGGGTAATCAGCTCGATGAGCTGCACTGCGCTGAGGGCATGGGCGAACAGCCAACCCTGGCCGAACTTCACCCCTTCGCTGCTCAGGTAGGACGCCTGGGCTTCGTATTCGATACCTTCGGCGATCACCTTGAGCTCCAGCGCGTGGGCCATGCGGATGATATGCGGGGCTACACCGCTGCTGGCGGCATCGTGTCCCAAGGCGTCGATAAACGCCTTGTCGATCTTCAGGTAGTCCACCGGCAACGTTTGCAGGTACGCCAGGCTGCTGTAACCGGTGCCGAAATCATCGATCAGCACCTGATGCCCGAGGTCGCGCAGCGATTGCAGGTTATCCCGCGCAACCAATGCGTCGACCAACCCGCGCTCCGTCACCTCGAAGGCAATCTGGCGCGCCGACACCCGGTGTCGCGCCAGCAGACGGGCGATCACTTCGCCGATACGGGGCACCATCACATCGCAGGCCGCCAGGTTCACCGAGATGTAGAGCTGCGGATTGGCCCGCAATAGCTGACCCAACTGGTCAAACAACCGTTGCAGCACGAAATCGGTGATCTGGCGGATTTGCCCGGTGTCTTCTGCCATCGGGATAAACAGATCCGGGCTGGTCAGGGTGCCGTCCGGTCGTCGCCAGCGCAACAAGGCTTCCGCGCCCACACAATTGCGGCTGTTCAGGTCGAAGATCGGCTGGTAGAGCACCTGCAATTCTCCGCGGCGGATGGCGCCATGCAGTTCGGCGTCCATCGACTGACGCTGGCGCGCCAGCAGGAAGACCTGGAAACCGATGCCCAGGCCCAGCGCCAGGCTGACGGGCAGCATCCACCAGGCGTTGTCCGGAACGTGAAAACCCTTGCGCTGGGCGATCAGCACCAATTGATATTCCGGGCTGTCGGTGGGCATCCGATAAATCAGTCGGGTCTGGGTGACTTGCAGGGCTTTATGGCTTTGAGGCGGCCAGGGCTCAGTCGGCGGCCAGTATTGGTCGCTTCCCAACACCGGGATGGCGCGCCTGCCATGATCCAGGACCACCAGCAGGCTGCTGCCAGACGGCAGATCGACCACATCGGTCAGATGCCCGCGAGAGGTGGCGACTCGAAAATTACCGCGCCCCAGCATCAACACAGCGCGGTCTTCATCGGGTTCGGACGTCGTGTTCAGCCAGTAGCTGTAGGTCGGTCCGCGCAGGTCGGGCGCACGGGTGACTGCCAGGCCGCCCTGGCGCGGACGATTGGAGCAGACGCCGCTGCCATCGATATATACCGCTTCGTACACGAAGCGGTAATTGAAGCTGACCTGACGTAATGTCGCGATCATCTCGTCGTCGCAGCCGCGCAGTGGCTGGTTCTGCAAGTCGTCGAGGCCTTCGCGCAACTGCCCGAACAGTTGCTCCAGGCGCTGCAGGAAGCGCTCGCCCTGGGCATTCATCTGCTCGCTCTCGCGTTGCTGGATCTGTTGCATCACTACGAACAGACTCCCCGCCAGCAGCAGGGCCGTACTCAAGGCAGCCGCCACCATCGCCAGGAACAAGGGGCGATGCAACCAGCTCTGCAAGGTTTCGCGGGCAGCCGTCATCAGCGGTAATCCGAAAGTTACCAATGAGTTATAGCTGCTGATTTGAATTTGGCCCGATCCGTCAGACGGGCGTCATTATTTTGTCTGGTTGAGCACCTGCAAAATCGCCGCGCTTTGCGCATCCGGCGTGCCATCGAAACGGGACGGCCGGTAGTGCATCTGGAACGCGGCCAATACATGGCGGGTGGCCACATCCCATTCGCCAGTCTGGGGCGTCGGGTAGCCGAGACGGGCCAGTTCAGCCTGGAACCAGCTGGCTGCGGGTAACTGCGACGCGAAGGACGCTTGCTGGCGCGCCACGGCCTGTTCGTCCGGCCAGACACCCAGACCCGCTTGTGCCAGGCGCTTCCAGGGAAACAGCGGACCCGGATCGAGTTTGCGCAACGGCGCGATGTCGCTATGGCCAATGATGCTGCGTGGGCTGATGCCGTTGCGCTGGATGATGTCCTTGAGCAGGACGATCAGGGCCTGGACTTGGGCTTCGCTGTACGGATACCAAAGGCGCCCGGTCGGCGTATCGACGTAGCCCGGATTGACGATTTCAATGCCGATAGAGCTGGAGTTGAGCCAGGTCCGTCCTTCCCACTCGCTTTCCCCGGCGTGCCAGGCGCGACGGCTCTCATCCACCAGCTTATAAATAGTCGCGTTCTTGTCGTCGCCGATCAGGTAATGGGCACTGACTTCCCCGTGGGTCAACAGCGCCAGGGAGCGTTCCAGGGAAGCCGAGGTGTAATGGACCACGACGAACTGAATACGGTTGTCATGGTTGACCGAGGGATGACTGGTATCGAGCCGCGGCCCGCTGGTGCAGCCGGCCAGAGTCAATAGAGCAACAATGAGCGAGAAAAACTTCATGGTGAAATGCTGTACGCGCTGAAAATATGCAACAGTGTAACGTATCGCTTCGGGATGATCCGGTACATGCCGCGATATTAAACTAAATGGAACAAAAATGGCCTCAGCCGAGTTCCACGCGGTTGCGCCCAGAATTTTTCGCGCGATACAGCGCCTGATCGGCTCTTTTCAACACCAGATCGCTGTTTTCACCGGCTTTGAAAGCCGTCATGCCCATGGACACCGTTACGGTCACCGGCTCGCCCTTGAAGTGGAACGGGCAAGCCTCGATGGCAGCCCTCAGCGTCTCGGCTAACTGGATGCCGGTCGCCAGCGGGGTATCCGGCACCAGCAGGACAAATTCCTCGCCACCGAACCGGGCGATGAAATCGCCGCCACGCAGGCGCTTACGCAAGACCGAGGCGATGAGCTTCAACACCCGGTCACCGGCCAGATGGCCGTAGTTGTCATTGATCCGCTTGAAGTGGTCCAGATCGAGCATCGCCAGGAGCAGGCTGTTGCCGTGTTGCTGCCATTGGGTGACTTCCTGTTCGAGACGCTCGGACCAGGCGGCGCGGTTGGGCAGTCCGGTCAAGGGATCGACCAGGGCTTTCTGGCGCTGTTCTTCCAGGTTTTCACGAACGATCAGAGCATCCTGTTCCATCAGCGCAACGCGCTCGGCCAAGCTTTTCAGGCGAGCCGAAACCTCCTGCTCGCGCAGATCCCGCTGCTTCTGGTGCTGATCCATGGTTCCGAGCAAGCCTTCAAGGTGGTTCTCCAGCACCTGTTTGAGGCCTTCGAGGTCGTCGGCTTGTTGCACGCTGCTTTGCAGGCCATCCACTTGCTCGCGAATCTGCGTGTCCATTTCCCGAGAGGCCGACAGGCCATCGGCATGATCTTCGCTGGCGGCGCGCAGGCTGCTCTGGAATGACTCGAGCCGATCGTTGAGGCGCTGCAAGTACGCTTCGAATTCATGCTGGCCGCTGTCGGTGATCGCCAGCATGAGGACCGCCAGGTCATCGAGGATCGGCAGCAACTCGTACCAGTTCAGCCCATTTTGCAGGCGCTCACGCATGGCTTCGGCCTGGGGTCGATGACGCTCTGGCAAGGTCAGGTCGCCCAACAGGCCTAAAAGAGTGTCTTCGATATGCCTGGCCACCGAGCTGTAGGAGGGTTCCGGCGAGTCGGGCAGGGCGTAGTGAGCGTCGGTCGCTTCGGTTGGTGGCGTGGACTCGCTCGATTCGGCTGGAACGAGCGGTGTGTCGGGCGGGGCCGGAGCCGGCTCCTCGGGCATCAGCTCGTCCGGGTTTTCGAGGACGGCTTCCGATGCCGGTTGTTCCTCAGGAGCAGATTCAACGGCCTCGCTGGTAGACTCGACGACTTCGGGAACCGGTATCGGAGCGGCGGCAGGTTCGGCGTCCGGCTCAGTTTGGGTGAGCGACTCGGATTCCGTTTTCAACAGGGGAGCTTGCGCCGGTGCCGGTGCCGGTGCCGGTGCCGGTGCCGGTGCCGGTGCCGGTGCCGGTGTAATGGATTGTGCATCCGCTGCAGGCTGTACGGGCGTGAAAGATACCGGCTGCGCCGTTTCCGCTACGGGTGCCACGCTGGTCGGGGCGGCCTCTTGCGGCTGGGGTGCGGCTTCGTCGTGACCATGGCCGCCAAACAAACGTTGCAGCAGGCCTGGGCGACTCGGTTCTTGCGGGGTTTCCAGTGCGCTGAGCGCTTTGCCCTGCAAGCTGCTCAATTCACTGAGCAAAAGCGGAATCTCGCGTGCCTGGCCGACCCGATCCTCCAACTGCTTGGAAAACTTCTTCAGGGGACGGCTGACTTCCTTGGGTAGCGGCAAGGTTTGCAACTGGGTTACCAGGGCCGTCAAGGCGGCGTTCATCTGCTCGATCCGCGTCTCGCGGCGTTGCTCGGAATCGAGTACGGCTTTCTCCAGGCGCGGCAGCAAGGCGGCCAGTCCCGCGTCCATGTCGTCGGCGCGCACCACTTCGCGCATTTCTTTCATGCACTGATCGACAGCCTTGTCAGTACCCTCGGCAGCCAAGGTGCTGCGCACCAGCCCGCGACGCAGCAAGTCGAGCCGGGCGTCCCAGCGGCGCTCGAGCTTTTCCTGCTGTTCGATACTCTTGAGGTACTTTTCTCTCCAGCGTTCGGCGTCGTCGCTCATTCTTCGGATCCGCGAGGGGCAGGACTCAGCGCGGGAAATGCATCGGCCGTGAGCGAACCCGGCAAACGAATCTCGACCGCGACCGGCAGGTGATCGGAAATGGGTTGGGCCAGCACCTCGACGCGTTCAAGGGTCAGGCTCGGGCTCAATAGAATATGGTCCAGGCAGCGTTGGGGGCGCCAGCTGGGGAATGTTGCCTGCAATTGAGGTGCGAGCAGGCCGAGATCGCGCAACGGTGACGTTTGCAGCAGGTCGTTGGCGTGGGTATTCATGTCGCCCATCAGCACCTGGTGCTTGTAGCCACCGATCAGCTCGCGGATATAGGCCAACTGCATCGTACGGGTCCTGGCGCCCAGCGCCAGGTGCATCATGACCACCACCAGCGCCTCCGGCCCTTCGCCGAAACGCGCCAGGATCGCCCCGCGCCCCTTGGGCCCGGGCAGCGGATGATCCTCGATCGCCCAGGGTCGCAGGCGGCTCAACACACCATTGCTGTGCTGGCCGAGACGTCCCAGATTGCGATTGAGTTGTTGGTACCAGTAGGGAAATGCGCCCAATTGAGCCAGATGCTCGACCTGATTGACGTAGCCGGACCGCAGGCTCCCGCCATCGGCCTCTTGCAGCGCCACCAGGTCGAAATCCTTCAGCAGATCGCCGATTTTCTGCAAGTTGTCGGCGCGCCCGGTGTGCGGTAGCAGATGTTGCCAGCCCCGCGTCAGGTAATGTCGGTAGCGCTCGGTGCTGATGCCCACCTGGATATTGAAGCTGAGCAGCCGTAAACGGCTGTCGGCGGGCAGGCCCGTGGACGTGAGGTGATGCTCGTTGACCTGCGGTTCATGCAGGCCAACGATGCGTTCGCTGCTCCAGCGGGCCATGGGCGTAGCCGCGCTTAGTTGGCGACAGCCTTACCGGAAGCCCGCTCCTTGGCGATCAGCTTGTCAGCCAGCGCCAGCGCATTTTCCGCGCTGCCGGCAGAACCGATGTCAAAGCGGTATTTGCCGTTGACGATCATGGTCGGTACGCCAGTGATTTCGTATTTTTTCGCCAGGTCCTTGGCCTTGGCAATCTGGCCTTTGATGGCAAAGGAGTCAAAAGTGGCCAGGAACTTGTCCTTGTCCACGCCTTGGGTCGCGAGGAAATCGGCCATGTCTTCTTTCTTGACCAGCTTCTTGCCTTCCTTCTGGATGGCATTGAACACAGCGGCGTGAACCTTGTGCTCCACACCCATGCTCTCAAGGGTCAGGAACATCTGGCCGTGGGCGTCCCACGGGCCGCCGAACATGGCAGGGATGCGTACGAAATTGACGTCAGAAGGCAGTTTGTCGACCCATGGGTTGATGACCGGCTCAAACGCGTAGCAATGCGGGCAGCCGTACCAGAACAGCTCCACCACTTCGATCTTGCCAGGCACCGCCACCGGAACAGGATTGTTCAGTTGGACGTAGGGGGCCTTCGATTCGTCGGCATTGGCTTGGACGCCGATGCCGAACAGACTGGCGACGACGAGCGCGGCGCTGATGATCAGATTACGCATGCTTTACTCCTGGACAATAAAATGGCCTCGCGGGGCGTGTTGTTCAGACAGGCCGTGGCGGGTTCAGGTTCGCTAGTGTAACGGCAGCGGCCACAAAAAAGGGCGGCCAAAGCCACCCTTTTGATGCTTGCATCGACAGATTAATCGAGCGTTAACGTTGCAAGAGGTGTAGCCCCCTCGCAACGCCCGACGCAGAGCCCTGATGCAGTTTCAACTCAGTGCAGACCCTGGATGTAGCTGGACAAGGCGGCAATGTCTTCGTCGCTCAGCTTCTTGGCGATGGTGCGCATGGTCATCGCGTCGCCGTCGTTGGCACGACCGCCTTCTTCCTTGCGGAAATCGGTCAACTGCTTGGCCACGTACTGGGCATGCTGGCCACCCAGGTGCGGGAAACCGGCCGGTGCGTTGCCGGCGCCGTTCGGCGAATGGCAACCGGTGCAGGATGGCAGGCCTTTATCCAGGTTGCCGCCGCGAAACAGGGCTTCGCCGCGTGCCACGAGTTTTGGATCGGCAGCGCCGACGCTGCCCTTCTGGCTGGCGAAATAGGCCGAGATATCCGCCAGGTCCTGGTCGCTCAGGTTGTTCAACAGGCCGGTCATCTCCAGCACCGTGCGCTTACCGGACTTGATGTCGTGCAACTGCTTGTTCAGGTAGCGCTCGCCCTGGCCCGCCAGTTTCGGGAAGTTGGGCGCCATGCTATTGCCGTCCGGACCATGGCAGGCCCCGCATACCGCCGCTTTCGCCTGACCGGCAGCGGCATCGCCAGCGGCGTGGGCTACGCCGGTCATCCCCAAGGTCAACAGCAGACTCACGATCAGTTTGTTCATCAGCTAATCCAACTACGGCTAAGGGTTAAAGAGTTATGGACCGGGATCACTCGCTCATCCACTGGATGATGGCTCGGTAATCCTCGGCACTGCAGTCCATGCACAAACCACGCGGCGGCATCGCCTTGAAACCCTGGGTCACGTGTTGCACCAGCGTCTCCATACCTTTCGCCAACCTCGGCGTCCAAGCTTCCCGATCGCCCTTGCGGGGCGCCATGGGGAGTTGGCCAGAATGACAGGCACCACAAACACGGTCGTACACAGCTTCCGGATCCTGTGTAGCCTGAGCGCTGTAAAGCGGCATCAAGACACCGGCAGCTAGCAGCCATTTCGTCATAAAACGACCTTTTCAGGGTTGAGAGCGAGCTGCGTTCTAGTGCGCAATTTCGGTCAATCGCTCCCGTGAGCCTCATCCTACGCTGGGACAAAGCGCACACAAAATCTGCGGCATTATATACTGGCGCCACTGAAACGGAAACGACACCGCTTGCCGCGTCCTTTCCCGACGCCGCCCACATCGGAAATCCCATGCAACTGAAAAACCCCATCCTTGGTCTGTGCCAACAGTCCACCTTCATGCTCAGCGCCGCCAAAGTCGATCAATGTCCTGACGACGAAGGCTTCGAAGTGGCATTTGCCGGTCGTTCCAACGCCGGTAAATCCAGTGCGCTGAACACCCTGACCCACGCCAGCCTGGCCCGCACTTCGAAAACCCCAGGCCGCACGCAACTGTTGAATTTCTTCAAGCTAGACGACGAACGCCGTTTGGTCGACCTGCCCGGCTACGGCTACGCCAAGGTGCCGATCCCGCTCAAGCAACACTGGCAGCGTCACCTGGAAGCCTACCTGGGCAGCCGCGAAAGTTTGAAGGGGTTGATTCTGATGATGGACATCCGCCATCCGATGACCGACTTCGACACGCTGATGCTCGACTGGGCCGTTGCCAGTGGCATGCCCATGCACATCCTGCTGACCAAGGCCGACAAGCTGACCTACGGCGCGGCAAAGAACACATTACTCAAGGTGCAGTCGCAGATTCGTAAGGGCTGGGGCGACGCGATCACCATCCAGCTGTTCTCGGCGCCCAAGCGCATGGGCCTGGAAGAGGCCTACACGGTCTTGGCCGATTGGATGGAATTGGCGGACAAGGGCAGCGACGCGGCTGAATAAGCCAAATCGCAAGCAAAAAAAACCCCGGACTTCGTATGGGGAGGGGGAAGTTCGGGGTCCAAGTTCCGGACCGCTAGGGCGGGGTCCAGATATCTGCCAACACTTAACACAACATAGGAGCATTGAAGGGCTTCACCAGCCATTCAGAATCTCTGAGTGGCAATTCACGGGTTTAGTTCAGATTATTTTTGGAAATAACCGTAGGACTTTTCCGAACTGAAACGTTTTTGCCGGTCGCGCGGTGCTCGCTGTGGCGAGGGAGCTTGCTCTCGCTGGCTGGCGTAGCTGCCCCAGAAACTTGTGAGCGCTTCGTACTCAAGCGGGAGCAAGCTCCCTCGCCACGGGGTTCATTGCTGGGCTCAGTGTGCCTCATCCCAGTTGTTGCCTACGCCCACTTCCACCAGCAGCGGCACGTCCAGGGTGGCGGCCGCGCTCATGTGCTGGCGGATTTCAGTACTGACCTGTTCGACCAGGTCTTCGCGCACTTCCAGCACCAGTTCGTCGTGGACCTGCAGGATGACTTTCGCGTCCAGTCCGGAGCTGGTCAGCCAACGATCAACCGCAACCATGGCCTTCTTGATGATGTCCGCTGCCGTGCCTTGCATCGGTGCGTTGATCGCCGTGCGTTCGGCGCCTTTGCGCAGGGCCGGATTTTTTGCGTTGATGTCCGGCAGGTACAGGCGGCGACCGAAGATGGTTTCGACGAACCCCTGCTCTGCGGCCTGAGTCCGGGTGCGCTCCATGTACGCCAGCACGCCCGGGTAACGGGCGAAGTAGCGGTCGATGTAAGCCTGGGACTGCTTGCGGTCGACGCCGATCTGCTTGGCCAGGCCAAACGCGCTCATGCCGTAGATCAGGCCGAAGTTGATCGCCTTCGCGCTGCGCCGCTGGTCGTGGGTGACAGCTTCCAACTCGACGCCGAAAACCTCGGCCGCCGTTGCCCGGTGCACGTCCAGGTCATTGCGGAATGCATGCAGCAAGCCTTCATCTTTCGCCAGGTGCGCCATGATCCGCAGTTCGATCTGCGAATAGTCCGCCGCCAGCAGCTTGTAGCCCTCCGGCGCGACGAACGCCTGGCGGATCCGCCGGCCTTCGGCGGTGCGGATCGGAATGTTCTGCAGGTTCGGGTCGATGGACGACAGGCGCCCGGTGGCGGCGACAGCCTGTTGATAATTGGTGTGCACGCGGCCGGTGCGGCTGTTGATCTGTTCCGGCAGACGGTCGGTGTAGGTGCTCTTGAGCTTGCTCAGCGAGCGATACTGCATCAGGACCTTGGGCAGCGGGTAATCCTGCTCGGCCAGTTCGGCCAGCACTGCTTCGGCGGTGGACGCCTGGCCCTTGGCGGTCTTGCTGAGCACCGGCAAGCCGAGTTTTTCGTAGAGGATCACGCCCAATTGCTTCGGCGAACCGAGATTGAATTCCTCGCCGGCGATGGCAAACGCCTCACGCTCCAGCGCCACCAGTTTCTCGCCCAGCTCGACGCTTTGCACGCCCAGCAGATTGGCATCCACCAACGCGCCCTGGCGCTCGATGCGCGCCAGGACCGGCATCAGCGGCATTTCGATTTCATTGAGCACGTTGCCCAGGCTTGGCGTGGCAGCGAGTTTTTCCTGCAACGCCTGGTGCAGACGGAACGTCACGTCCGCGTCTTCGGCGGCGTAAGGGCCGGCCAGTTCCAGGGCGATCTGGTCGAAGGTCAGCTGCTTGACGCCTTTGCCGGCGATGTCCTGGAAGTCCGTCTTGCTCTGGCCCAGGTACTTGAGGGCCAGGCTGTCCATGTCGTGGCGGGTCGCGGTGGAGTCCAGGACGTAGGATTCCAGCATGGTGTCGAAGGCGATGCCCTGAACGTAAATACCGTTGTCCTGATCACCACCGATGGCGCAGTTGGCGAGGATATTGGTCTCGAATTTGGCATGCTGGCCGACCTTGGGCTTGTCGGGGTTTTCCAGCAGCGGCTTGAGGGCCTTGAGCACGGTGTCGCGGTCCAACTGCTCCGGCACGCCCATGTAGGAATGAGTCAGCGGGATGTAGGCAGCTTCGAACGGCGCCACGGCGAACGACAAGCCTACGAGCTGCGAGTGCTGGGCATCGGTGCCGTTGGTTTCGGTGACGAAGGCAAACAGCGGGGCTTTTTCCAGCTTGCTCAGCCAAGCCTCAAAGCGCGCCTGATCGAGGATGACCTCGTATTTGGCTTCGGCACTCGGCTGCTCGTCGGCCACTTCGGCGATTTCCTGGCCGGAACGCTTGGCGTCACGCTGGTTTTCTTCGAACCAGCTCTTGAATTCCAGCAGGGTGTAGAGTTCGGCGAGCTTCTCGTGATCCGGCTCGCCCATCTTCAAGTCGTCGAGGCCGATATCCAGCGGCACGTCGGTCTTGATCGTGGCCAGCTCGTAGGAAAGGAAAGCCATTTCCTTGTGCTCTTCAAGCTTGGCGGGCAGGGTCTTGGCGCCACGGATCGGCAGCGTCGGCACGATGTCAAGCTGCGCGTACAGCTCGGTCAGGCCGCCGTTGACGCCCACAAGCAGGCCGGACGCGGTCTTCGGTCCGATGCCCGGAACGCCCGGAATGTTGTCGGACGAATCGCCCATCAGCGCCAGGTAATCGATGATCTGCTCCGGAGCGACGCCAAACTTCTCCTTCACGCCAGCCACGTCCAGCGAACTACCGGTCATGGTATTGACCAGGGTAATGTGACCGTCGACCAACTGCGCCATGTCCTTGTCGCCGGTGGAGATCACCACCGGACGGTCGGCCGCCGCGCTGCTGCGAGCCAGAGTGCCGATCACGTCATCGGCCTCGACGTTATCCACGCACAGCAGCGGGAAGCCCAGGGCCTTGACGCTGGCATGCAGCGGTTCGATCTGCACGCGCATGTCGTCGGGCATGCTCGGGCGGTTGGCCTTGTATTCGGCGTACAGCGCATCGCGAAACGTCCCACCCTTGGCGTCGAAGACCACAGCGAAGGGGCTGTCCGGATACTGCTTGCGCAGGCTCTTGAGCATGTTGAGCACGCCCTTGACCGCGCCGGTCGGCAGGCCTTTGGAGGTAGTCAAAGGTGGCAGCGCGTGAAAGGCGCGGTACAGATAAGAAGAACCGTCCACCAGGACGAGGGGAGCTTGGCTCATGAGCACGATCAACCTTTTCGGCGGGTCCGGGGCTAGAATAGCGGGACCGTTGACGACAAAGGGACAAGGTTATCATGCGTACATTAAATCGCCTGTTACTGGCTGGCTTGTTTGCAATTACCCCGTTGGCCGTCATGGCGGCGGACGATGCACCTTCGGCCGACCCGGACGTCACCATTCGCACGGAGGGCGACAAGACTATCCAGGAGTATCGGCAAAACGGTTTCCTGTACGCGATCAAGGTCACGCCCAAGAACGGCAAGCCTTATTTCCTGGTGCGTGCCGACGGTAGCGATGCAAACTTCATTCGTTCGGACCAGCCGGATATGCTGATCCCCTCGTGGAAAATCTTTGAGTGGTAATGCCGCTCTCGACTTCAACCGGCGCCCGCTGAAGGGCGCCCGTACTGGCAGTTCTAACCATGTCTGTGTTCACCCCCCTGGCTCGGCCCGAGCTGGAAACCTTTCTCGCCCCTTATGGGCTTGGCCGTCTGCTTGATTTCCAGGGGATCGCCGCCGGCAGCGAAAACACCAATTTCTTCATCAGCCTGGAGCAGGGCGAATTCGTCCTGACCCTGGTCGAGCGCGGCCCGGTCCAGGAAATGCCGTTCTTCATCGAGCTGCTGGATGTGCTGCACGAGGCCGACCTGCCGGTGCCTTACGCCTTGCGCACCACCGACGGCGTGGCGCTGCGCGAGCTGGCGGGCAAGCCCGCGTTGCTGCAACCGCGCCTGGCGGGCAAGCACATCAAGCAGGCCAACGCGCAGCACTGCGCCCAGGTCGGCGAATTGCTGGCGCATCTGCACCTGGCAACCCGCGACAACATGATCAAGCGCAAGACCGACCGCGGGCTGGACTGGATGCAGGAGGAGGGCGCCAAGCTCTTGTCACACCTGGACACCGAGGCCCGGGGGCTGCTTGAAGCAGCGCTGGATGAAATCGCCGTGCAAAAGACCGCGATCCTGGCGCTGCCTCGGGCCAACATCCACGCGGACCTGTTTCGCGACAACGCGATGTTCGAAGGCACGCACCTCACCGGGCTGATCGACTTCTACAACGCCTGCTCCGGGCCAATGCTGTATGACGTCGCCATCGCCTTGAACGACTGGTGCTCGAATGACGACGGCGTGCTCGATGGCGCCCGGACGCGGGCGCTGCTGGGGGCCTACGCGGCGCTGCGACCATTCACCGCCGCCGAGGCCGAGCTATGGCCGACCATGCTGCGCGTGGCCTGCGTGCGGTTCTGGTTGTCGCGGTTGATCGCCGCTGAGTCGTTTGCCGGGCAGGATGTACTGATTCATGACCCGATGGAGTTCCAGCAGCGGTTGGGGCAGCGGCAGGATGTTCACACACTGTTGCCGTTCGCCCTGTAACAGCAAAGCCGAGCGCTCTTGTGGCGAGGGAGCTTGCTCCCGCTGGGGTGCGCAGCAGCCCCAAGATCTTGCGGTCGCTGCGCAACCGAGCGGGAGCAAGCTCCCTCGCCACGAGGTTCTGCAAAGCAGGGGATTAAAGTGACTCCAGACACCCCGCCAAATCATTCCCCAACTTCTCCAATAGCTGCTCATACCCTTGCGCCGTTGCCGGGGTGTAGCCGCCCAGCGCATCCAGTTCCGCCAGTTTTACCGGCAACCCGGCCACCAGGGTTTCGGCCAGACGCGGGCGCAGGGGCGGTTCGCTGTAAACGCAGGTCTTGCCTACCGCCTGCAAGCGCGTGCGCATCGCCGCCACGTGCTGAGCGCCGGGCTGGACCTCGGCGGCCACGGCGAAGACCCCGGCGTGCTTGAGCCCGTAGGTGTCTTCGAAATAGTCGAACGCTTCGTGGAACACGAAATAGGGTTTGCCCGCGATCCCGGCCAAACGCGACTTCAGGCGCGCGTCCAAGGCATCGAGACGCTGGCTGAAGCCCTTCAGGTTACTTTGATAGCGAGCGGCATTGGCGGGATCGGCCGCACTCAGGTCGGCGACCATTTTCGCCGCGATCACCCGGGCATTGATGGGAGACAGCCACAGGTGGGCGTCGATGGTGCCGGGGCGGTGGTCATGATCGTGCTCATCGCCGTCATCGTCGGTATGGGAATGGCTGTCCTCGGCAAAGTGCCGCAGCTTGAGCCCCGGCAGTTCCTGCACAGCAACGGAGGGCAGCGTACGCCCATTCAGCACTCGCGGCAGGAAGCCTTCCATGTCCGGGCCGATCCAGTACAGCAGGTCCACCGACTGCACCTTGCGTACATCGGAGGGGCGCAGCGCGTAGTGATGGGGCGACGCACCGGGTGGCAACAGCACCTCGGGAGTACCCACGCCGTCCTGCACCGCCGCGGCGATCAATTGTAAGGGCTTGATGCTGGTAAGGACCTTGACGTCGGCCTGGGCCGGGCCGATCAGCAGAAAACTTGCGACAAAAGCGACAAACAGCGAAAAAAATCGGGACACGATGACCACTCAACGAGGCGAGAACCGGTAACATAATAACGTCTCTCACTGAACTCGTCGCTGCCCATGCCTATTACACCCCTTGCCAGTCGCCCCCACGATCACTCCCATTGCGTGCACAGCGCGCTGTCCGAGGCCGACGCCATCTGCGCGCGCCAGGGGCTGCGCCTGACCGCCCTGCGTCGACGGGTGCTGGAACTGGTCTGGCAAAGCCACAAGCCGTTGGGCGCCTACGACATTCTGGCCGTGCTCAGCGAGCAGGACGGCCGTCGTGCCGCACCGCCAACGGTTTACCGTGCGCTGGATTTCCTGTTGGAAAACGGCCTGGTGCATCGCATTTCCTCGCTGAACGCTTTCGTCGGCTGCAACCATCCGGAGCACGCCCACCAGGGCCAGTTCCTGATCTGCCGCGAATGCCACGCCGCCATCGAGCTGGAACAGAAGTCCATCAGCGATGCCATCGTCGCCAGCGCCGAGGAGGTCGGCTTCGTGGTCGACACCCAGACCGTCGAAGTGGTCGGCCTCTGCTCCGGTTGCCAGGGGGCCTGATGAGCAATGCCTTGATCCGCCTCGAACAGGTGGCCGTGACTTTCGCCGGGCAGAACGTGCTGGATAACATCCACCTGAGCGTCGAGCCACGGCAGATCGTCACGCTGATCGGCCCCAACGGCGCCGGCAAGACGACGCTGGTGCGCGCCGTGCTCGGTTTGCTCAAGCCGGACAGCGGCAGCGTCTGGCGCAAGCCGAAGCTGCGGATCGGCTACATGCCGCAAAAACTCCACGTGGACCCGACGCTGCCGCTGTCGGTCCTGCGCTTCCTGCGCCTGGTGCCCGGCGTGGACCGCGCACGCGCCCTGGCGGCGCTCAATGAAGTGGGCGCCGAACAGGTGATCGACAGCCCGGTGCAAGGTATTTCCGGCGGCGAAATGCAACGCGTGCTGCTGGCCCGTGCCTTGCTGCGCGAGCCTGAGCTGCTGGTGCTCGACGAGCCGGTGCAAGGCGTCGATGTGGCCGGTCAGGCCGAGCTGTACAGCCTGATCACTCGCCTGCGCGACCGTCACGGCTGCGGCGTGCTGATGGTGTCCCACGATCTGCACCTGGTGATGAGCACGACCGATCAGGTCGTCTGCCTCAATCGCCATGTCTGCTGTTCCGGACACCCGGAGCAGGTCAGCGGCGACCCGGCGTTCGTCGAGCTGTTCGGCAAGAATGCCCCCAGCCTGGCGATCTATCACCACCACCATGACCATGCCCACGACCTGCACGGTTCAGTGGTCATCGGTGCACCGGTGACCCCCCACGTTCATGGAGATGGCTGCAAGCATGGCTGATTTTCTGTTGTACGCCCTGCTTGCAGGCCTGGCCTTGGCGTTGGTGGCTGGTCCCCTGGGCTCGTTCGTGGTCTGGCGACGCATGGCCTATTTCGGCGACACCTTGTCCCACGCCGCCTTGCTCGGCGTGGCACTGGGGTTCCTGCTGGACGTCAGCCCGACGGTGGCGGTGACAGTCGGTTGCCTGTTGCTGGCGGTGGTGTTGGTAACCCTGCAGCAACGCCAACCGCTGGCGTCCGACACGTTGCTGGGCATCCTGGCGCCGAGCACGCTGTCCCTCGGCTTGGTGGTGCTCAGTTTCATGCACGAGGTGCGCATCGACCTGATGGCCTACCTGTTTGGCGACCTGTTGGCGATCAGCCCGGTGGACTTGTCATGGATCCTCGGTGGCAGCGCGGGGGTGTTGCTGTTGCTGGTGGCGTTGTGGCGTCCGTTACTGGCGATTACCGTGCATGAGGAACTGGCGCGGGTCGAAGGCCTGCCCGTGACAGGCCTGCGCATGGCGTTGATGCTGCTGATCGCAGTGGTCATCGCGGTGGCGATGAAAATCGTCGGTGTGTTGCTGATCACTTCGTTGCTGATCATTCCGGCGGCTGCGGCACAGCGTCACGCCCGCTCGCCGGAACAGATGGCCCTGGGCGCGAGCCTGCTGGGCATGCTTGCGGTGTGTGGCGGGCTGGCGCTTTCCTGGTTCAAGGACACCCCGGCCGGCCCGTCAATCGTGGTCAGTGCCGCTGCGCTGTTTCTGCTGAGTTTTGTCCTGCCCCGTCGAGGGGTGTAGACTTGCTCGCTTTTTGCGCAAATAGAGAGTCGCAGGAATGAAGCCGTTCGCCTCCCGTTATCTGCTCCTTGTCGCGTTTTCCCTGCTGCTGGGTGCTTGCCAGAGCACCCCGCCGGTCACCGAGGCTCCCGATACCCGGGGCCCGGCCATCGCACAGCTGGAACAAAGCCTGGCCGCCAATGAGCTGGCCACCGCTGAAGAACAGCTTGCCGCGTTGCAGGCACAGTCGTCCGCAGACCCGTCGCTGGAGCCGTATCAACGGCAACTGGCCGAGGCCTATCTGCGTCGCAGCCAGATCGACCTGCAAAAAGGCGATGTGAACGCCGCCGCGACGGCCCTGAGCCGCGCCCGCGCGTTAATGCCCAAGGCCCCGGCGCTGACCGGTGAAGTCAACAACGCCATTGCCGAAGCCCGGAAAGCCGAGCTGGATAAGGCCGAAGCCGACCTCAAGGCCGCCGAGACCAAACCCGTCGCCAAGCTCATCGACCCGAGCGCGGAGAGCACCACGGTTGCGTTGAATATTGGCGATATTCAGCAAATGCGTCGGCAACTGGATGCTATCGCCGCTGATGTGGTGGCTTATCAGTGTGACGTCAGCCTCCAGGTGCCGCGTACCGATGATTACCCGTGGTTAGCGAACCTGCTGACCAAGCGGGTCAAAAAGCTCGACCCCGGGTTTGAACTGAAACTGCGCAAACAGATTTTGCGTAGCGTACCGGCGCAGATGGTCCTCACACCGCGCAAGCATTAAAAGCATCGCGAGCAGGCTCGCTCCCACAGTAGGGTGTGGTGGATACAAAATTTGTATTCACACCAAATCCACTTTGAGAGCGAACCTGCTCGCGATGGCGGTGGGTCAGCCAGGCAGATGTTGAACGTACCGCCGCCTTCGCGGGTAAACCCGCTCCCACAGGGTTCTTTGGCGGATACCAAATCTGTATTCACACCAAATCCACTGTGGGAGCGAGCCTGCTCGCGATGGCTTCCTACCTGCCGCCACTCATCAAGCCGGTACCGCCTTGGCCTTGGGCTCCCGTGCCCAAACTCGATGCTGTGCAATCGCCGCAAAAAACCGCGAAAAACCGCTCGCCTCTGCATCCTCTATCAAGCCTGCATCCACCTCCAGCTTCAACTCCACCAGCAACTGCCGAGCCTCACCATGTAGCCCGATGGCCTTCAGATGCTTGTAGGCTTCCAGCACGTAATGCAACGCCACGCCGTCCCGGCTCAGGGCCTTGATCGACTCTGCGCCGCCCGGTACGAATACCGCGTCGAAAGCAATCGACGGCATGCCTTCCATGGATGCATCCACTGCCAGAGGCAGCCCATCGGCCGTGGTCACCGGCGCGGAAGTCGGCCCGAGCACTTTGGCGTGAGCACCCTCGGCCTTCAGGGCCTGTTTGAGCGCATCGATAATTGCCCCATCCACCCCGTTCGCGACCAGCACCGCGACTTTGCGCGTCTTGATGTCACCCGATAACAGGTTCGCCTGGCTCAATGCCGGCGATTTCTCCAGCGAAGGCGTCGGCACATCGACTGTGCAAGCAGTCGGCGCCGGTAACCCCAGGTTCTTCGCAACCCGTGCCGCCAGCTCCAGATCAATGTTGGCAAGGATCTCATTGACCTGCCGCGCCCGGATGAACTCGCGCTCCACCTTGCCCAGCTCGAAGCTGTAGGCGGCGATGATGTGCTCCTGCTCGTGCGGGCTCATGCTCTTGTAGAACAACCGCGCCTGGGAGAAGTGATCGCCGAACGAGTCACTGCGCTGGCGGATCTTGTAGGCATCGATCCGCTCCGGATAGCTCTCGAATCCGCCATCCGCCGGACCTGCCGGGGTTTCCTTCGGCCAGCCACCGTCGATGGAGTTCGGCTCGTAGGAGGTGCGCCCCTTGTCAATGGTGCTGCGGTGCATGCCGTCGCGCTGGCCGTTGTGTACCGGGGTGATCGCCCGGTTGATCGGCAGCTCATGAAAATTCGGCCCGCCGAGTCGGCTGATCTGCGTATCCGTGTAGGAAAACAGCCGGCCTTGCAACAACGGGTCGTTGGTGAAGTCGATACCCGGCACGATATGCCCTGGGCAGAACGCGACCTGCTCAACCTCGGCAAAGAAGTTGTCCGGGTTGCGGTTCAGCACCATCTTGCCCAATGGCGTGATGGGCACGAGTTCTTCCGGGATCAGCTTGGTCGGGTCGAGCAGGTCGAAGTCGAACTTATGCTCGTCTTCCTCGGCGACGATCTGTACGCCCAGTTCCCATTCCGGGTAGTCCCCCATCTCGATCGCCTCCCAGAGATCGCGACGGTGAAAGTCGGTATCTTTACCCGCCAGTTTCTGGGCTTCGTCCCACACCAGTGAACAGGTCCCGACCTTGGGCCGCCAGTGGAATTTGACGAAGCTGCTGCGACCTTCGGCATTGATCATGCGGAAGGTGTGCACGCCGAAACCCTGCATGCTGCGCAGGCTCTTCGGAATGGCCCGGTCGGACATCGCCCAGATCACCATGTGCGCCGATTCCGGCACCAGCGAAACGAAATCCCAGAACGTGTCATGGGCCGAGCCGCCAGTAGGAATCTCGTTGTGCGGTTCGGGTTTTACCGCATGGACAAAGTCGGGAAACTTCACCGCGTCCTGGATGAAGAACACCGGCATGTTGTTACCTACCAAGTCGAAGTTGCCTTCGTCGGTGAAGAACTTCACGGCGAAGCCACGTACGTCACGCACGGTGTCACCGGAACCCCGTGGACCTTGCACCGTGGAAAAGCGCACGAATACTGGCGTTTTTTTCGCCGGATCCTGTAGGAATCCGGCCTTGGTCAACGCCGAATGCGCTTCATAGCTCTGAAAGTAACCATGGGCGCCGGTGCCGCGGGCGTGAACGATGCGCTCCGGGATGCGCTCATGGTCAAAGTGCGTGATTTTCTCACGCATGATGAAGTCTTCCAGCAGCGACGGCCCGCGAGCCCCGACGCGTAGGGTGTTCTGGTTGTCGGAGATTTTCACGCCCTGGTTGGTGCGCAACGCCTGCTCGGTGGCGTCGGAGCGGAACTGTTCCAGGCTCTCG
This sequence comes from Pseudomonas sp. SMV71, assembly GCF_052042015.1. Lineage (NCBI taxonomy): Bacteria > Pseudomonadati > Pseudomonadota > Gammaproteobacteria > Pseudomonadales > Pseudomonadaceae > Pseudomonas > Pseudomonas sp. SMV71. The sequence goes on from NZ_JBKGGU010000008.1 coordinate 76,129, forward strand.
AGCTTGGCATTGGTATTGCTGCGATCCAGGGTGTCGGTTCCGGCCAGTTGGCTCTCGGTGCCGGTGGGCTTTTGGGTACTCATCAGGCGTAACTCCTCTTTTGCATCCCTGCCAGGGCCAGGATTCTTGAGTGGTTTAATGAGTGACCGACACCGTTGCGCTGCGTTCCTTTTTTATGTCCTTTGATCGTCTTATTGCCAAATCACTGGCCCAATCGCAAATAAATGCTAAGTACCTCTATACGGACAGGCTAAAATGCGCGCCCGGCTAACCGCTGACCCTTTTCCAACGCGCCTCACAAGGTTCGCTACGTGATCGAGTTTCAAAACGTCCATAAAACCTACCGGGTTGCCGGTAAGGATATCCCCGCCCTGCATCCGACCAATCTGAGGATTGAGAATGGCCAGGTCTTTGGTCTGATCGGCCATTCCGGTGCGGGAAAAAGTACCCTGCTGCGTCTGATCAATCGCCTGGAAGAGTCCAGCGGCGGCAAGATCATCGTCGACGGCGAGGAGATCACTGCCCTGGACGCCAACGGCTTGCGGCGTTTCCGTCAGCAGGTCGGGATGATTTTCCAGCACTTCAACCTGCTGGCCTCCAAGACCGTTGCCGACAACGTGGCGCTGCCGCTGACCCTGGCCGGCGAGTTATCACGCCATGAAATCGACCAGCGCGTTGCCGAGCTGCTGGCTCGCGTGGGTTTGTCCGACCACGCCAGGAAATACCCGGCGCAATTGTCCGGCGGCCAGAAACAGCGCGTCGGCATTGCACGCGCCTTGGCGACCAAGCCCAAGATTTTGCTGTGCGACGAGGCCACCAGCGCCCTCGACCCGCAGACCACTGCGTCAGTGCTGCAACTGCTGGCGCAGATCAACCGCGAGCTGAAGCTGACCATCGTGCTGATCACTCATGAAATGGACGTGATCCGTCGGGTCTGCGATGAAGTCGGTGTGATGGACGCCGGTGTGATCGTCGAGCAAGGCCCGGTGGCCCAGGTGTTCCTGCACCCCAAGCACCCGACCACCAAGCGTTTCGTCCAGGAGGACGAGCAGATCGACGAAAGCGAACAGCGCGACGACTTCGCCCACGTACCGGGTCGCATCGTGCGTCTGACATTCCAGGGCGACGCGACCTACGCGCCGCTGCTCGGAACCGTCGCTCGGGAAACCGGGGTGGACTACAGCATCCTGGCCGGTCGCATCGACCGCATCAAAGACACCCCCTACGGGCAACTGACCCTCGCCATCACCGGCGGTGACATGGACGCGGCGTTTGCCCGCTTCACCGCAGCCGATGTCCACATGGAGGTGCTGCGCTGATGGAATTTTTTGCAAATATCGACTGGCTGGAAATCTGGCTGGCCACCGGCGACACCTTCCTCATGCTGTTCGGTTCGCTGCTGTTTACCGTACTGCTCGGCCTGCCGCTGGGGGTGCTGCTGTTCCTGTGCAGCCCGCGTCAGTTGCTCGAAGCCCAGGGCGTTTATGCGCTGCTGTCGCTGATCGTCAACATCCTGCGTTCGCTACCGTTCATCATCCTGTTGATCGTGATGATCCCGTTCACGGTATTGATCACCGGTACCTCGCTGGGCGTAGCCGGAGCGATTCCGCCGCTGGTGGTCGGTGCGACACCGTTCTTCGCCCGCCTGGTGGAAACCGCCCTGCGCGAAGTCGATCGCGGCATCATCGAAGCAACCCAGGCCATGGGCGCAACGACCCGACAGATCATCGTCAACGCCCTGCTGCCGGAAGCCCGCCCGGGCATCTTCGCCGCGATTACAGTGACAGCCATTACGCTGGTGTCCTACACGGCCATGGCCGGCGTGGTCGGCGCCGGTGGCTTGGGCGACCTGGCGATCCGTTTCGGTTACCAGCGTTTCCAGACCGACGTGATGGTAGTCACCGTGGTGTTGCTGCTGGTGCTGGTCCAAGTCCTGCAAACCGTGGGCGACAAACTGGTTGTGCATTTTTCAAGAAAATAAGGCCTCGCGCCCATAAACCATGAGCCAGCCATTCGCTGGCAGGCGCCGCAAGCGGGCGCCCAAAGGAGTTAGCTGAATGAAGAAATTACTGGTTGCCTTCGCTGCCGTCGCAGCGTTTTCCGCCCACGCCGACACCCTGACCGTCGCGGCCACGCCGGTGCCCCACGCGGAAATCCTCGAATTCGTCAAACCGGCGTTGGCCAAGGAAGGCGTGGACCTCAAGGTCAAGGTCTTCACCGACTACATCCAGCCGAACGTACAAGTTGCCGAAAAACGCCTGGACGCCAACTTCTTCCAGCACAAGCCGTACCTGGATGAATTCAATAAGGCCAAGGGCACACACCTGGTGGGCGTGACCGGCGTGCACCTGGAACCTCTGGGCGCGTACTCCAGCAAGTACAAGAAACTGGAAGAACTGCCGGGCGGCGCCAATGTGGTGATCCCTAACGACGCCACCAACGGTGGCCGTGCGCTTCTGCTGCTGGCAAAAGCCAAGGTGATCACGCTGAAGGATCCGACCAACATCCTCTCGACCACCAAAGACATCATCGAGAATCCCAAGGGCCTGAAATTCCGTGAACTGGAAGCCGCGACCATCCCGCGGGTGCTGACCCAGGTTGACTTGGCGCTGATCAACACCAACTACGCGTTGGAATCCAAACTGGATCCGTCCAAGGATGCCCTGGTGATCGAAGGCAGCGACTCGCCCTACGTGAACATCCTGGTGGCGCGTGAGGATGATAAGGACAGTGAAGCGATGAAGAAGCTGGAGGCGGCGCTGCATAGCCCGGAAGTGAAGGCGTTTATTCTGGAGAAGTATAAAGGCGCGGTTTTGCCGGCGTTCTGATTTGATCGGGTAGTAAAAAAAACGGGGCTGCGGGGGAATGCAGCCCCTTTTTTTTTTGGAATGTTGATGCCATTTCTCGGAACTCAGTCATAGCAATATGGATAGCCCCATCCGGCCGATAAGAAACACCAGTAAGAAAAGAAACAATATACGAATTAATCCACTCCCATACCGTAAGGCCAAAAAAGTGCCTGTTAGAGCACCCGCCATATTACACACCGCAACCCATCCACCGATGGCCCACAGTACATGTCCTGAAGGTATAAAAAATAATAGCGCCGCGCTAAACGTTCCCAAGTTGATCAGTTTTGCTGAGGCCGACGCATTGAGGAAATCGTAGCCAAAATATTTGACAAAAATAAATAACAGAAGGCTACCACTGCCAGGACCAAAAACCCCATCGTAAAACCCTACCAACCCACCAAAAAAAATCCCTAATAAGACTTCTCTGGTTCCACACTGAACGTTTGAGTGAACACGCCCTAGATCTTTTTTTGCAAATGTATAGATAGCCATCGCTACCAATATGAAAAAGACAACATATTCCATAATCGCTTTTGGCACGAGCGAAACGGAAAGTGCGCCCAGAAAGGAGAATACAAAAGCTGAAGCCATCGTTGGAAGCATGAGCCTCCAAACGATTTTTATTTTCTTGAGGTAACTGAATATAGAAGAAATATTTCCTGCAAGAACAGCCAGCTTATTGGTTCCAAAAACAGTGCTCAACGAGTACTGGGGCAATGCTTGGAGGAGAGCTGGCACTTGCACTAACCCGCCGCCTCCCACGGCCGCATCTATCATCCCCCCGCAAAAAGCAAAAAAGCCCAACGCAACCATGGCATATTCAACTTGCATAAATCACCCGTCCTTGAACCCCTGGATTCACTATGCATTATTTCCCAATCACGAACTCACGCCTGCATAGGTTTTTTTACTATTCTTTATATACCATTGATTTTTGATTAATCCTGAAGGTTGCGGCGGGCAACGATCCAACGTCCAAGCCACCATTAAGTGCAGGTAAACGATAGAAAACCTGGACCAGGCGGACAAGCCAGCGGATTCCGGCGTAGGTGTAGGCAAAGGCGCAAGGATGGGTAGCTTGGTGGAACGGTTAGTGACGGGGGATTAACCAGGAGCGCTTTTTGGGTTGTGATTGGAGGTTGGTCTGTGGGAAAGGGGGCTGGCTGGGTTGCGGCGGCTGCACAGCCCAGCGTGAGCAAGCACCCTCGCCACGGTGGGCCCGTTTAAGACGGGGACAACTCGCGCCTGGGTTGGAAATCTCCAAAGCGGGTTTCCATGAGCCATTGCGTTCAAATTTTCATACGAACCGCCTAGGCAGCGTTTCGGCGTATGGCGTTTCGCCTGCCGTCTACGCTGCCAACCCTAGGATCTGCTTCATTGTTTTACACCCCTCATGATAAATTCCCGCCGCGACCTCTAATCACTAGGGGGCATTCAGGGAGAGAAGTAAGTGATCAAGTCTTTGTTGGTTGGGGCATTGCTGGCAATGGCATCCGCGTCAGCATCTGCGATGAGCTGCGATAACCCCAGAAACGCCTATGACAGGACCTATTGCGCGTCGCTGAAAATGGTTCAGTCGGATCAGGAAATCAACGATCAATACAAGAAGACCATGAGTGCGCTGAACCCGGAACAAAAGAAAAAGGTGAAAGCCGCTCAGATCCAGTGGATCAAGATTCGCGACAACGCCTGTTCCAACGATGGCCTGCTTTACCTGGACTGCGCCAACGAGAAGACCGAGGCGCGTATCGTCATCCTCAAAGCTGTCGAGCGCGAGTGCCGTGCGGCCGGTTGCGACGACGCCAAGCTGTCGCAAGTCGAGTAATTTGGCCAAGAGCCGCTGACATCTATCGCTTAGAAGTCGCGATCGGACAAGCGAAGAGTCGTACCGAAAACCCGACGTCAAGCGTCGGGTTTTTCTTTGGCCGATTGTCTGTAGGATTAGTTACGGCTGCTTCGCAACCCAGCGGGAGCAAGCGCCCTCGCCACGGGTTTGGTTCAATCGGGGTTGTGGTGTATTTCAGTTGTTTACGCTAGTGGCAGGGTGCCACAATCGCCACTTTAGCTGCATTACGATCAGGTGGAACACATGGATGGCCCAAGATCTTGCAAAGGCCAGGATTCATTCATCGCCGAACAGGTACGAACGGACCGCTTGCAGCAACTGTTCCGCCAATCCGTCTCCGCGGTGTTGGGGAGCTACCTTGCCGCAATCATGCTCAGTTGGCTGTGTTGGGATCGCCTGGGACATAGCCTGATCCTTGGTTGGCTGGCGATATTGACCGCCTCGACGCTGCTGCGCATCTCAATGTTCGTGATCTATTTCCGCAGCCCGAAAAGCGAACGAACGCCCCAACGCTGGGAACGCAAATACTGGATCACCCTGGTGCTCTCCGCCAGCATCTGGGGCGGCGGGGCGTTCATGGTCATGCCGGCCGACGATCTTCTGTCCCAGGCCCTGGTCATGCTCTTCGCCGTCGGCATGTGCGTCAGCGCCGTGTCCTGCTACTCGGCCTACCGCGACATGACACTGGTTTCCATCGGCCTGGTCCTGTTGCCGTGCACCGCCTGGTTGCTGTTTCAGCCGTCCACACTTCAAATCGGCATGGCCCTCTCGATCATCGTATTCGCCGCCTTCGCCGCCCGCGCCACCCACAAAATGTCCCAAGCCCTGGAAACCGCCTTTCGCCTGACCCGCGAAATGGAACAGGCCAACAGCATCTCAACCCGCGCCGCCCAGACCGACGAACTCACCGGCCTGAAAAGCCGCCGCGCCTTCTTCGAACACGCCCAACAGCTCTACGACGAATGCGAAGCCAATCGGCTCGGGCTATGCGCGGTGATGTTGGACATGGACCACTTCAAGCACATCAACGACACCTATGGGCATCAGGTCGGGGATCAGGTGCTGCGTCAGATGGGACGGGTGATCAGTTCGTCGTTCCGCTCTACGGATATCCACGGACGGCTGGGAGGAGAGGAGTTCGCGGTTTTGCTACCGGATACTTCGATTGAGGTTGCCATCGAGATTGCCGAAGAACTGGTGCAGACGATTGGAGAATTGATGATCGAGCCTGTTCACCGTGTCACCGCCAGCCTTGGCGTGGCCTCGACGGAGGCGGGGCATAAGGATCTGCACAGCTTGATGAACAACGCGGATAAGGCGTTGTATCGGGCGAAGGCGTTGGGGCGTAATCAGGTGGCGGTGGAACAGTAGGGTTCGATTTGCCCTGGGCAAATGTGGGCTACCGCTGACGCGTTGATCTACAGCTACACCATAGCTCAAGGAGCACGCGGTCCCGTGGCGAGGGAGCTTGCTCCCGCTCGGCGGCGCAGCCGTCGCAAACCGGTGAATGCGTTCCAACTGGACGAACCCGGTGGCCTTGTTGAGAACGGAGCTGCACATGATCGCAGCCCCCGTTTTTATGCAGCCCGCTAAACAATGCTATCCACCACCCCGCCATCCACACGCAACGCCGCCCCAGTCGTAGCCGAAGCCTGCTCCGAGCTGGCATAAATAATCATGTTGGCAACTTCCTCAACACGCGCCGCCCGTTGAATGATCGACGTACTCCGATGCTGTTTGACGAAATCCGCCCCCACCTTTTCCAGACTTTCCCCAGTGCGCTCGACATCCGCCTGGAGCATCTGCGCAACCCCTTCGGAAAGCGTCGGCCCGGGCAACACCGAATTCACCGTAACGCCGGTGCCTGCAAGACGCTTGGCCAAGCCGCGAGCGATGGAAAGCTGGGCAGTTTTGGTGAAGCCGTAGTGGATCATGTCGGCCGGAATATTCACGCCCGATTCGGACGAAACAAACACAATCCGCCCCCAGCCGCGCTCGACCATGCCCTGCGCATAGGCCCTGGAAACCCGCACACCGGACATCACGTTGGTTTCGAAGAAGCGCTGCCATTCGCTATCCGGGGTTTCGAAAAAGTCTTCCAGCTTGAAAATGCCCAGGTTGTTGATGACGACGTCGAAGCTTGGGTGTTTGGCAACCAGCGCCTGGCAACCGGACTCGTTGCTGAGATCGCCGACGAAGCCCGTGGCTCTGGAGGCGAGGTCGCCCAGGCGCTGCAAGGCGTCCTTGACGCTGCTCTCGCTGCGACCATTGATGACCACGTTGGCACCGGATTCGAGGAAGCCTTTGGCCGTTGCGAAACCGATACCGCTGGTGGAGCCGGTGACTAGGACGTGACGGCCGGTGAAGTCGATTTTCATGGGAGGGACTCCTTGATGAATGGACCAGAGGGATCGTGGATTATTTCTTGGACGGATGATGATCCGAGGGATTCAAATGACCTTTCAGACATTTCGAATACACAACCACCCGACAGCTCCAATATCGCAGGCAGTAATCATGGACACGATTGAGAGTTTTCGCCTGTTCGTGAACAACCCGCTATCAGGAAGCCGACCACACCATTAGCGGAAATAGCCGGCAAACCCGACGCAGGAGGCCGGGTTTGCTGTGTTTCCCGGTTATCGCTGTTCGACGTTATCCAACACCCGATTCGCCATCATCGAACTCAGCTCAATCAGCTGCTGAATCCCCAGCGCCGAATGACGTCGTGAACCATTCAGGTCAAACGCCAGATCGGCAATCATCGCCTCGGCCGAAGCCAGGGTTTCGCTGAGGTTGGCGAGCAGGCATTCGTTGTCGACGTCTTTGGCGACGGTGAATATCTGGCCGGGTTTGGGTACGTCTTTGGGTTCTGCCGGTTTTGGCGACAGGTAGTGCTCCAGGACGCGCTCGGCGGTTTCGTCGAGTTTCCTGGTTTTGGATTTGGTGTGCGAGGAGGCTTGGTCCGCCTTGGGCGGATTGGGCGTTGGTTTGAACATAAGCTGGAATCCTTCGGTTAGGCCGCAACCTCTTCCCTACTAAAAGAAGGGGTGGCGGCTGTACGCAGGTTAGTAGACCGGGGATTCCAGCATTGCCGGCGCGCCGAAGCGCCCTGCGCACAGCCACCATCAAAGGACAGGAATTGGGATACCTGCCTGAGTGGAGAACTCATGCATCTTGCGGGAAAACCACGAGCTACTAAACCCGACCACTGATGGGCAGTGGCAGGAAGACAATAGAACCCGGGGGGCAAGGCGCACAAGCGGGCGGATTCTGGCGTAGTTGTAGGTAAAGGCGCAAGGATGTGTGGGGTGGTGGAAGGATTTGGGCAAGGAGATAAACGAGGGGGCTTTGGGTAGGGATTGGTTGTAGGAAAGGGTGATTTGGGGTGGGACTGCTGTGCAGTCCAGCGGGAGCAAGCTCCCTCGCCACAGGGGATTGGGGTCAGTTGGTTATGGTGTGGTTGTCAGGGCGCTATCGCGAGCAGGCTCGCTCCCACAGGGGTTCTCGGTTGTGTGCAGATTCTGCATTCACCCTGAATCCCGGTGGGGCTGATCTGGTGAAGTGGTGGGCCTTCAGTACCAGCGGGCTTCGCCCGGCGGGCGCTTCTTGAAGCGTTTCATGCTCCACATGTATTGGCTCGGGTAGGCACGCACGTAGCGTTCGACCACCTGGCTCATGGCGGCGCAGGCGGTTTCGGTGTCGGTGCTGTACATGGCGTCTGGCGCGGCTTCGAGAATGACTTTGTAGCCGGAGCCGTCGGGCAGGCGCAGGGCATGGAGGAAGACGCCGACCGCTTTGCCACCGGCGAGCATGTTCGGGACGAATTTGCTGGTCAGGGCCTGGGTGGCGAAGAACGGCACGAAAATACCGGCGGATTCGGCCGGTTCCGGGTCGGCGGGGATGCCGACCTGGCCGCCCTTGCGCACTTCCTTGATGACACTGAGGATGCCTTCCTTGGTGGACGCCGCGACTTTGTTGCCCAGTTGTACGCGCTGCTTTTGCAGCAACTCATCCACCGCCTTGAGCTTCGGCGGGCGATAGAAAATGATCGGTTTGCACTGGCTGCAATAGAAGTGGTTGAGCACTTCCCAGTTGCCCAGGTGGCTGGTGATGCCGACTACGCCTTTGCCGGAGGCCAGCGCGTCTTTAAGCACCTCGAGGCCTTCGACTTCGCGCACCAGTTCGATGGAACGCTGGGCTGGCCAGATCCAGGCGCAGGCGCTTTCGGTCAGGGATTTGCCGATGTCCTTGAGGCTTTGGCCCACCAGACGCTCTCGCTCGGCCGGGTCCATCTCGGGAAAGCATTTGGCGAGGTTGATCCGCACCACATCGCGGGAACGGTTGGGCAGCTTCCACATCAGCCAGCCGATGGCCGACCCCACCGCTTGCACCGCGCGCCAAGGCAGCAGCGCAAACAACCGCAGAGCGCCGACCAGCAAGGCGCCTTTCAACTTATCCACAGGTCACTCCTGAATTCATGGGCGTGTCGCGAGCCGGCTATTCTAACCGCCGTTTGCCAGCTCGGCGTAGCGGTCACAATCCTGGGTATGATCCATGACCATGCCCGAGGCCTGCATGAAGGCGTAGCAAATGGTCGGGCCGACGAAGGTGAACCCGGCTTTTTTCAGGCCTTTGCTCATCGCCAGGGCTTCGGGGGTGATGGCCGGCACTTCGCTGCGGTCCTTGAAATGGTTGATCAGCGGCTTGTCACCGACGAATGACCAAAGGAATGCCACCGGATCCTCCAGCGCCATCCAGGCCTGGGCGTTGCGGCGGGCGGCCTTGAGCTTGAGGCGGTTGCGGATGATGCCGGGGTCAAGCATCAGATCTTCGATTTCCGCATCGCTCATTTGCGCCACGCGGTGTACGTCAAAGCCGTAGAGCACCTTGCGGTAATGCTCGCGTTTGCGCAGCACGGTGATCCAGGACAGGCCGGCCTGGAACCCTTCGAGCAAAAGCAACTCGAACAAACCCTGCGCATCGCGCAGCGGCGTGCCCCACTCCTGATCGTGATAAGCCATGTACAGCGGATCGTCAGAACACCAAAAGCAGCGTGGCATAAGGCTCCAGGGGGCGTGCGCACGAACGAATCGGGTATACTCCCGCTCTTTAAATCGCAGCCCAAGAAACAGGTGAATTTCGTGAGCCAGCCTACGCCAGCCGTGCGTACCTTCCAAGACTTGATCCTCGCCCTCCAGCAATACTGGGCCGAGCAAGGTTGCGTGGTACTTCAGCCCTACGATATGGAAGTAGGCGCCGGCACTTTCCACACTGCCACGTTCCTGCGTGCCATCGGCCCGGAAACCTGGAACGCCGCCTATGTCCAGCCCAGCCGCCGCCCGACTGACGGCCGCTACGGCGAAAACCCGAACCGCCTGCAGCATTACTACCAGTTCCAGGTGGTCCTGAAGCCGAACCCGGAGAACTTCCAGGAACTGTACCTGGGCTCCCTCAAGCACGTGGGCCTCGACCCACTGGTGCACGACATCCGTTTCGTCGAAGACAACTGGGAATCGCCGACCCTGGGCGCCTGGGGCCTGGGCTGGGAAGTCTGGCTCAACGGCATGGAAGTGACCCAATTCACCTACTTCCAGCAAGCGGGCGGCATCGAGTGCTACCCGGTCACCGGCGAGATCACCTACGGCCTGGAACGCCTGGCGATGTACCTGCAAGGCGTGGATTCGGTCTACGACCTGGTGTGGGCCGACGGCCCGTTCGGCAAAGTGACCTACGGCGACGTGTTCCACCAGAACGAAGTGGAGCAGTCGACCTACAACTTCGAACACGCCAACGTCGACAAGCTGTTCGAACTGTTCGATTTCTACGAAAGCGAGGCCAAGCGCCTGATCGAGCTGGATCAGCCGCTGCCGCTGCCGAGTTATGAAATGGTGTTGAAGGCGTCCCACACCTTCAACCTGCTGGACGCACGCCGGGCGATTTCCGTAACGGCGCGCCAGCAATACATCCTGCGTGTACGCACCCTGGCGCGTTCGGTTGCGCAAGCCTACCTGCTGGCCCGTGCCAAGCTGGGCTTCCCGATGGCGACCCCGGACCTGCGTGATGAAGTGTTGGCTAAGCTGGAGGCTGCACAATGAGTGCTCAAGATTTTCTGGTTGAACTGGGCACCGAAGAACTGCCACCCAAAGCCCTGAATACCCTGGCCGATGCGTTCCTGGCCGGCATCGACAAAGGCCTGCAAGCTGCCGGCCTGAACTTCGAAACCAAACACGTCTATGCCGCGCCGCGTCGCCTGGCTGTGTTGATCACCGGCCTGGCGACCCAGCAGCCGGACCGCAGCATCAACCTCGACGGCCCACCACGCCAGGCTGCGTTCGATGCCGACGGCAATCCGACCCAGGCCGCCCTGGGCTTCGCCAAGAAGTGCGGCGTGGACCTGAGCGAAATCGACCAGAGCGGTCCGAAGCTGCGCTACAGCCAGAGCATCAAGGGCAAGCCGACCGCCAGCCTGTTGCCGACCATCGTCGAAGACTCCCTCAATGACTTGCCGATTCCCAAGCGCATGCGCTGGGCCGCGCGCAAGGAAGAGTTCGTACGTCCGACCCAATGGCTGGTGATGCTGCTGGGTGATCAGGTCATCGATTGCACGATCCTGGCGCAGAAGGCCGGTCGCGACTCCCGCGGTCACCGCTTCCATCACCCCCACAGCGTGCGCATTACTTCGCCGGCCAACTACCTGGCCGACCTGCGGTCCGCCTACGTGCTGGCCGACGCCAACGAGCGCCGCGAACTGATCAGCAAGCGCACCGAAGAGCTGGCGACCCGCCAGGAAGGCACCGCCATCGTGCCGCAGGATTTGCTCGACGAGGTGACCGCCCTGGTGGAATGGCCAGTGCCGCTGGTGTGCTCGTTCGAGGAACGTTTCCTTGAAGTGCCCCAGGAAGCGCTGATCACCACCATGCAGGACAACCAGAAGTATTTCTGCCTGCTGGACGCCGAAGGCAAATTGCTGCCGCGTTTCATCACCGTGGCCAACATCGAGAGCAAGGACCCCGCACAGATCATCGCCGGTAACGAAAAAGTCGTTCGCCCGCGCCTGACCGACGCCGAGTTCTTCTTCAAGCAAGACAAGAAACAGCCGCTGGAAAGCTTCAACGAGCGCCTGCAGAACGTGGTGTTCCAGGAAAAACTCGGCAGCGTCTACGATAAGGCAGAGCGTGTGTCGAAGCTGGCGGCGTACATTGCGCCGCGTATCGGCGGCGACGCCCAGCGTGCGGCGCGTGCCGGCATCCTGTCCAAGTGCGACCTGTCCACCGAGATGGTCGGTGAGTTCCCGGAGATGCAAGGTATCGCCGGCTACTACTACGCCCTCAACGACGGCGAGCCGCAAGACGTGGCCCTGGCGCTGAACGAGCAGTACATGCCCCGCGGCGCCGGCGCTGAACTGCCAAGCACCCTGACCGGTGCAGCCGTGGCAATCGCCGACAAGCTCGACACTCTGGTCGGCATCTTCGGCATCGGCATGCTGCCCACCGGCAGCAAAGACCCGTATGCCCTGCGTCGTGCGGCGTTGGGCGTGTTGCGGATCCTGATCGACAAGCAACTGGACCTGGACCTGAACGACGCCGTGGCCTTTGCCGTCAATGCGTTCGGCAGCAAGGTCAAGGCCGCCGGCCTGGCCGATGCGGTGCTGGAATTCATCTTCGACCGCCTGCGTGCGCGTTACGAAGACGAAGGCGTCGATGTCGCGACCTACCTGTCGGTGCGCGCCCTGAAGCCAGGCTCGGCCCTGGACTTCGACCAGCGCGTACAGGCGGTGCAGGCCTTCCGCAAACTGCCGGAAGCGGCGGCGCTGGCGGCGGTGAACAAGCGTGTGTCGAACCTGCTAGGCAAGGCCGAAGGCAACATCGCGAGCACCGTCGAAGCCAAGTACTTCGACAACGCCAACGAGTTCTCCCTGTACTCGGCGATCCAGCAGGCGGACCAGGCGGTCCAGCCGATGGCGGCGGCGCGTCAGTACAGCGAAACCCTGGCACGCCTGGCGGCTTTGCGTGAGCCGGTGGATGCGTTTTTCGAAGCAGTGATGGTCAATGCCGAAGACGCCAATGTACGGGCCAACCGCTACGCGCTGCTGGCGCGTCTGCGTGGCCTGTTCCTCGGCGTTGCCGACATTTCGCTGCTGGGGTAATCCTTGAAACTGCTGATTCTCGATCGGGACGGGGTGATCAATCACGACTCCGACGCTTACATCAAATCGGTGGAGGAGTGGTTGCCGATCGAAGGCTCGATCGAAGCCATCGCGCAGTTGAGCAAGGCCGGCTGGACGGTGGCGGTCGCCACCAACCAGTCGGGCATTGCTCGCGGTTACTACGACCTGGCCGTGCTGGAGGCCATGCACGAGCGTTTGCGTGCACTGGTGGCGGAGCAGGGCGGCGAGGTCGGCTTGATCGTTTATTGCCCACACGGGCCGGATGAAGGCTGCGATTGCCGCAAGCCCAAGCCGGGCATGCTGAAAACCATTGCCGCGCATTACGACGTGGCACTGGCGGGTGTGTGGTTCGTCGGCGACAGCCTCGGTGACCTGGAGGCGGCCAAGGCCGTCGATTGTCAGCCAGTTTTGGTAAAGACCGGAAAAGGCCAGAAGACCTTGGGCAAGACCCTGCCGGTAGGCACCTTGATTTTTGACGATCTGGCGGCGATTGCCGCTGAACTTATCCACAACTAGGGCTCCCAAGACATCCTGATCAGGGATTGTTCGGGAAGCGCTTGAACAGGCGGGCATTGCCCGCAACGGTAAACGCCGCTATGTCGATATTGCAGGCCATCAGAACCTTTCTCTTTTACCTGCTGTTGGGCACCAGCTCCTTGCTGTGGTGCACCTTGAGTTTTTTTGTCGCGCCTTTCCTGCCGTTCAAGGCGCGCTACCGTTTCATCAACGTGTACTGGTGCCGCTGCGCCCTGTGGCTGAGCAGGGTTTTCCTGGGCATTCACTATGAAGTGAAGGGCGCCGAGAACGTGCCTGACCGCCCGTGCGTGATCCAGTCCAACCACCAGAGCACTTGGGAGACGTTCTTTCTCTCTGCCTATTTCGAACCGTTGAGCCAGGTCCTCAAGCGCGAGCTGCTGTTCGTGCCCTTCTTCGGCTGGGCCATGGCGATGCTGCGACCGATTGCCATTGATCGCGACAACCCCAAGGTTGCGCTCAAGCAAGTGGCGAAGCAGGGGGACGAATTGCTCAAGGACAATGTCTGGGTACTGATATTCCCCGAGGGCACCCGCGTGCCTTATGGAACGGTGGGCAAATTCTCCCGCAGCGGTTCGGCATTGGCGGTCAACGCCGGGCTTCCTGTATTGCCGATTGCACACAATGCCGGCAAATTCTGGCCCAAGGCTGGGTGGAACAGAAAGCCAGGAACCATCACGGTAATCATCGGCGCACCGATGTACGCCGAAGGCACGGGGCCTCGCGCTATCGCCGATCTCAATGACCGGGTCCAGACCTGGAACGAACAGACCCAACGCGAGATGGGTTCGTTGCCTCCGGCAGCCGCAGCACCGGCGGCGACCGATCAACTTGCTGTTTGAGTTCTGTGGATAACCTGTGTACCGTTTTTCCTGAAACTTCGATTCTTATGCAGTAACTCTATGTTTTATATACATATTTCATAAACACATAAAACCTCAGAGCAGGTGCATAAGTTTTTATAGCGTTTCGGATCGCAGCTACAACGACGCTGCGGTCCTTCAATCTTCCAGCATCGGAAGCCTCATACTGAATGTGGTGCCCTCACCCACCACGCTCCGGCATTCGATCTGCCCACCGTGATGATCGATCACAGCCTTGACCATGGACAGCCCCAAGCCAACACCATCCACGCCGTGAGCTGACGAAAACCGTCTGTACTGACAGAACAGGTCCGGCAACTCCTGCGGTTCAATGCCCTTGCCCTGGTCCATGACTTCGCAGACCAGCCAATCCTCCCTGCCGTAGACCTGCAATGAAATACAGGTCTCGGGTGCGCTGTACTTGATGGCGTTTTCCAACAGATTGAATAGCGCCCGGGTCAGCAAGGATTGGTCCGCCCTGACCATCACCTCTTCGTTGTCCAGTTGATGCGTCAAGCGGATGCGCTTGGCCTGGGCCAGGGGCAAGGCTTGGTCGATCACATCCAGCACCAGCATTGCAAACAGTGTCGGCTGAAATTGATAAGCCTCGGATTCGGCCCTGGCCAACTGCACGAAGCCGTCAGTCAGTTCCAAGGCACGCCGGACCTGACGCTCGATCTGATCAAACACCGGTTGATCGCCGCCCGCCTGATGCCGCTGCACGTCCAGCAACGCCAGGATGGCCGAGTGCGGCGCACGCAAGTCGTGGGATAGAAAGCGCAGCATCACGCTGCGCTGCTCTTCAACTTCGCGTTCGGCGCTCAGATCCGTGAGGCTCAGCAACCAACCAATCGGTGCATCACCTTCCACCGGCAACAGCGCCGCCCGTTCCAGACGCAGGCTGCGTTCGCGAATGTCGCGGAACTCCACCAAGGGCAAGGTCGATAAACGATGCTGCGCGCCGCGCTCCAGCCCTGGATAACCCAATTGCGCGAGGTACTCCACCACATCGCCACCGGCCAGGCCATGACCGAACAGATCACGGGCCCTGCGGTTGCCGAGCAGCAATTTGCCTTGGGGATCGCAGATCATGGTTGCCACGGGCAGGTATTCCAGGCCGTCGGCAATAAAGCGCCGGGTATCTCGGGTTCGACTCATGGCTTGTTCCAGGGCCATGATCTGGCCCTGCAAACGGTCACTGCCGGTATAAGGCGCACGACGGCGTTCGGGAAACACCTTGGGCTCCGCATCCAGGCGCGCCAGTTCCCAGCCGAAATAGGCCAGCACCACGCTCAGGCGCCGCCAGTTCCAGATCAGATAGCCAAACAGCATGCCCAACACACTGGCCATGGGCGACCACTCCCAGTCCTCTGCTTCCAGCAGGGCACTGATCAACAAGGCCAGGCTCATTCCACCGACCGTCGACCACAGCGCCAGACGCGGACGCAACAACAGCAGCCCCAACACACCCGCCACCAGCAGTACCGACAACGCGGCCGCGCCTGCACCGTCGCGAGTCTGGCTGGTGTAAGAGAGCAGGGCCGTCGGTGGCAACAGCAGCAGACTTATCCACAACCATTCGCGCACCAATTGGCGAAACAAGCGCTGGACCTGGGTAGGCTCACGACTTTCACGGCGGCGCGGGTGGTTCATGGCAGGATAATGTTTCATGGAGGAGGAGGCGAACCGACAAGCTGAAAGCTCATGACTATAGCGGACTCGATGGGCGGTGCGCTGCTGCCTTTCCCTGCCTGTCGCGAGCCGGTATTGTCGCAAGCCAGCGACAGGGGCCATTGCCATGCAGCGCCACCTGAGTTGTCCGTTACTTCCGAGATAAGGAAATCGCGTTCCATGCGTATCGCCATACTGGATGACGAACCGGCCGAGTTGCGCCGGGTAGAACAGACGCTGCACCACATTTCCGCCAGGGGCGAGCCAGCCTGGACAATGCACTGCTTCGAGCGCGGCGAGGACCTGTTGCGACAGCTGCGCCGGGAAACCTTCGATCTGTTGATCCTCGACTGGCAATTGCCGGATATCAGCGGTCTGGCACTGTTACGCTGGACCCGCGAGCACATGGACGCGCCGCCGGCTGCCATCATGCTCACCAGCCGTGACGGCGAACATGACATCGTCCAGGCCCTCAACGCCGGCGCCGACGACTATGTGAGCAAACCCTTCAGACCCAACGAACTCAAGGCCAGGGTCACCGCCGTGCTGCGTCGCCACAACCTGCAACGCACGCCAGCCAGTGAAGTCTTGGTTTTCAACGACCTGGCGTTCGACGACGCCGAGCTGACCGTCACCCGCGCCGACGTCCCCATCAGCCTGACTGAACGGGAATACCGGCTGGCCCGCTGCCTGTTCGCCAACCTTGGCCGGCCACTGTCCCGGGAATATTTCTACGAACGTTTCTGGACCCACGAGGAAATGACCTCGTCCCGACCGCTGGACACGCATATCTATCGCCTGCGCAATAAGTTGGGGCTGACAGCGGATCGGGGTTGGCAGTTGGTGACGATCTACGGATATGGGTATCGGTTGGAAAGTGTGACGGTGGGGAGTGAAGCATCAGTCGCAAGCTAGAGAAGCGACTGATTGAATTCGTGGCGAGGGAGCTTGCTCCCGCTGGGCTGCAAAGCAGCCCCTTTTATTGAGCGCTCCACGCTGGAGCCCCAGCCCGATCCAGCGGGAGCAAGCTCCCTCGCCACAATGAGTTTTCACCCGATCGTTTGCGCCAGGCGTCCTGCGTCCGTACCCCGACGACGCTGCAACAGCAATCCGCACGCCACCACCAGAATGCTAAGCAGGCCAGTCGCAAGGATCTCCACGCGATGGGCTTCCTGGAACAGCATGATGGTCAGCGCTCCGACGATGAACACAATGACCGCGTAGGTCAGAGCAGGGAACAGCCACATGCTGAAGGCGATTTTTTCGCCGCGGGCCATACGCTGCTTGCGCATCCGTAACTGCGACACCGCAATAACCAGGTACACCAGAAGAGCGATGGCGCCCGAGCTCGCCAACAGGAATTCGAACACGGCGGCCGGAGCCACGTAGTTGGCGAATACTGCCAGGAACGCGGCAGCGGTCGATAGCATCACTGCCCAGTAAGGCGTACCGCTCTTGTTGGTGCGCTGGGAAACCGCCGGCGCATCGCCACGCTTGCCCAACGAGAACATCATGCGCGAAGCGGTGTACAGCGCCGAGTTCAGGCAGCTGGTCACCGCAACCAGCACCACGATATCGACGATCAGCTTGGCGTTGGGGATGCCCATGCGTTCCAGCACGGTCTGGTAGGAACCCACGCTGGCAAGCATCGGATCGTTCCATGGCACCAGCGACACGACCATGAAAATCGACACGAGATAGAACAGGCCGATCCGCCAGATCACCGAATTGGTCGCCGTGGAAATCTGCTGGCCCGGATTCTTCGATTCGGCAGCCGCAATGGTCACGATCTCGGTGCCCATGAACGAGAACATGGTGGTCAGGATCGCGCCCAGTACCGCACCCATGCCGTTTGGCAGGAAGCCTTGGGTATCGAACAGGTGCGAAACACCGCTGACCTGGCTGGTCGGCAGCAAACCGAAGATCGCCAGCGCGCCCAGGGCCACGAAACCAATGATTGCGATGACCTTGACCAGAGCGAACCAGAATTCAAACTCGCCGTAGTTCTTCACGCTGAACAGGTTGGTAACCGTCAGCAGAAGGGTGATCACCAGGGTGAAAACCCAGATCGTCACGTTCGGGAACCAGGCATGCAGGATGGTCGCGGCCGCGTTGGCTTCCAACGGAATCACCAACACCCAGAACCACCAGTAGAGCCAGCCGATGGTGAAACCGGCCCAATGCCCGATCGCCCGATCCGCGTAAGTCGAGAAAGAACCGGTGTCCGGCGAGGCTACGGCCATTTCGCCGAGCATGCGCATCACCAACACCACCAGCGCACCGGCTGCCGCATAGGCCAGCAGCACAGCCGGCCCGGCCGCTGCGATTGCGTGGCCGGAACCCACGAAAAGACCAGCGCCAATCACGCCGGCAATGGAGAGCATCGTCACATGACGGGGCTTAAGCCCTTGCTCCAGGTTGTTGGAAGCTTGCGTACCACTCATTGAGACTACCCTTGGAATTGGATTTATTCGTACCGCCTCTTGCCATCGTCTTCTGTAAATTTAAAAAAACGATGTGTTGTTTATTCAGCACGCAAGTTTTACGCCAGAAAAACTGAGATCCCGTGGTTCCGGGGGTTTACTAAGATTTGCAAGTCGTTGAGGATGAAGGCTTTGTTCCAAAGTGTTACCGGGTTACCCGGTTTTTGACCGTTCGGTTTCAGAACGGTGCATTGAATAAAGACGTAAAAAAAAGCCAACGCTTTAGGCGTTGGCTTTTTTATCGCACGTGCTGGCGAGGAATTAGAAGTCCAGGTTGGACACCGCCAACGCATTGCTCTCGATGAAGTCTCGGCGTGGCTCGACCGCATCACCCATCAGGGTGTTGAAGATCTGATCCGCGCCAATGGCGTCTTCGATGGTTACCTTCAACATCCGGCGCGAGCCTGGGTCCATGGTGGTTTCCCACAGTTGGTCCGGGTTCATTTCGCCCAACCCTTTATATCGCTGGATGGTGTGGCGCTTGGTGCTTTCAGCCATCAGCCACTCAAGGGCTTCCTTGAATTCGGTGACCGATTTTTTGCGTTCGCCGCGCTGGATATAAGCGCCTTCATCCAACAGGGTGCTCAGTTGCGCACCGAGGGAGACCACGGTCTTGTAGTCGTTGCTGCCGAAGAAGTCGCGGTTGAAGGTGACGTAGTTCGACAGGCCGTGGGAGATCAGTTCGACCTCTGGCAGCCAGACGTTACGTTCGCGGTCTTCACGCAAGCTGGCTTTGTAGACCAGCCCGGATTTCTCGACGGTACGCAGGCGGGCTTCGTACTGGGCCAGCCAATCCTGCATCGCGGCGTGATCGGACAGCTGCTCCATGCTGACGGCCGGCAGGTAGATGAAGTGCTCGGTCAGCTCCTGTGGATAAAGACGCGACAGGCGCTTGAGGGTCTTCATCACCAGCCGGAAGTCGTTGACCAGGCGCTCGAGGGCTTCGCCAGAGATACCGGGGGCGTCTTCGTTCAGGTGCAGGCTCGCATCTTCCAGCGCCGACTGCGTCATGTACTCTTCCATGGCGTCGTCGTCTTTGATGTATTGCTCTTGCTTGCCTTTCTTGACCTTGTACAGCGGCGGTTGGGCGATATAGATGTAGCCACGCTCGATCAGCTCGGGCAACTGACGGAAGAAGAAGGTCAGCAACAGGGTGCGGATGTGCGAACCGTCGACGTCGGCGTCGGTCATGATGATGATGTTGTGATAGCGCAGCTTGTCGATGTTGTACTCTTCGCGGCCGATGCCACAGCCCAGCGCGGTGATGAGCGTGCCGACTTCGGCAGAGGAGATCATCTTGTCGAAGCGCGCCTTCTCGACGTTCAGGATCTTACCCTTGAGCGGCAGGATGGCCTGGGTGCGACGGTTGCGACCCTGCTTGGCGGAGCCACCAGCGGAGTCACCTTCCACCAGGTAAAGCTCGGAGAGGGCAGGGTCCTTTTCCTGGCAGTCAGCCAGTTTGCCCGGCAGGCCGGCGATGTCCAAGGCGCCTTTGCGGCGGGTCATCTCACGGGCCTTGCGCGCCGCTTCACGGGCGCGGGCGGCGTCGATCATCTTGCCGACCACCAGTTTGGCTTCGTTCGGGTTCTCCAGCAGGAAGTCGGAGAAGTACTTGCCCATTTCCTGTTCGACCGCGGTCTTCACTTCGGAAGATACCAGCTTGTCCTTGGTCTGGGAGCTGAACTTCGGATCCGGAACCTTCACCGAAATGATGGCCGTCAAGCCTTCACGGGCATCGTCACCGGTGGTGGCGACCTTATGCTTCTTCGCCAGGCCTTCCTGCTCGATATAGTTGTTCAAGTTACGGGTCAGCGCCGAACGGAAGCCCACCAGATGGGTGCCGCCGTCACGCTGCGGAATGTTGTTGGTGAAGCACAACAGGTTCTCGTTGAAGCTGTCATTCCACTGCAGGGCGATTTCCACGCCGATGCCGTCGTCACGCTGGATGTTGAAGTGGAACACCTGGTTGACCGCAGTCTTGTTGGTGTTCAGATATTCGACGAACGCCCGCAGGCCTCCTTCGTACTTGAACAGCTCTTCCTTGCCGCTGCGCTCGTCCTTGAGGACGATGCCAACGCCGGAGTTAAGGAAGGACAACTCACGAATCCGCTTGGCCAGAATGTCCCAGCTGAAGTGGATGTTCTTGAAGGTTTCGCTGGAAGCCTTGAAGTGAATCTGGGTGCCGGTGGTTTCGCTGTCGCCAACGATCGCCATGGGCGCCTGTGGTACGCCGTGGACATAGGTCTGTTCCCAGATCTTGCCGCTGCGGCGAACCGTCAGCACCAATTCCTCGGACAGCGCATTCACCACCGAGACACCTACACCGTGCAGACCGCCGGAGACCTTGTAGGAGTTGTCGTCGAACTTACCGCCAGCGTGCAGTACGGTCATGATGACCTCGGCGGCGGAGACACCTTCCTCTTTATGCACGTCTACCGGGATGCCACGACCGTTGTCACGTACGGTGATGGATTCATCCGGGTGAATGGTAATACTGATGTCGTCACAGTATCCGGCGAGAGCTTCGTCGATGGAGTTGTCGACGACTTCGAACACCATGTGGTGCAGACCGCTGCCATCGTCGGTGTCACCAATGTACATACCGGGACGTTTGCGTACGGCATCCAGGCCTTTCAGCACTTTAATGCTCGTTGAGTCGTACGTATTTTCTTCGCTCAATGCCTTCACTCCCGATGGTCGTGGGTCTGGGTGATACGGCCCTGTTCCACGTGGAACAGAGCGACCGGCGTTTCCATTTGCCAGCCTTCCCTCAGTAATTCGTGATCTACACAGGTGATAAAAACCTGGCAGCGTAAGTCTTCCAGCAAGCGGCACAATGCGCGGCGGTGGGCTTCGTCCAGCTCGGACGGCAAGTCATCCACCAGATAAATACACTGACCGCGACGGGCCTGGCTGACCAAGTGCCCCTGGGCGATACGCAGGGCGCACACTACCAACTTCTGCTGCCCCCGGGACAAGATGTCCGCGGCATTGTTTGCGCCCAATCTGAGGCGCAAGTCAGCGCGTTGTGGTCCGGCCTGGGTGTGGCCCATCTGCTGGTCCCGCTGCAGCGAGCCAGCCAACACGGTGCTCAGTTCCCGATCCTTGTCCCAGCCTCGGTAGTAGCTGAGCGTCAGACCTTCAAGCTCAACCAGCTCGCTCAAGGTCTGCTCGAAGACCGGTTTCAAGGCTTTGATATAAGCGCGGCGGTATTCATCGATTTCAGCGCTGGCCTGGCACAGCTCCCTGTCCCAAACCGCTTGCGAAACGGCGTCAAGTGTACCATGCCGCAGCCAAGAGTTTCGCTGGCGCAGCGCCTTCTGCAAGCGCTGCCAGGTGCTCATGAAACGCGGTTCCACGTGGAACACGCCCCAGTCGAGAAATTGTCGACGAATCTTCGGCGCGCCTTCCAACAGGCGGAAGCTGTCCGGGTTGATCAACTGCAGCGGCAGGATTTCCGCCAGTTGCGCGGCGCTGCGCGCATTCTGCCCGTCGATGCGGATCTGGAACTCGCCCTGCCGGTCACGGGATATCCCCAACGCACTATGACCGCCTTCCGCCAGTTCCACCTGCCCAAACACCGTACACGCCAATTGATCGTACTGGATCACTGGTAACAAGCGGGTGCTGCGAAACGAACGGGCAAGCCCGAGCAGGTGCACGGCTTCCAGGACGCTGGTTTTTCCGCTGCCGTTGGCGCCGTAAAGAATATTGATGCGAGGGGAGGGGGAGAAGGTCACCGGGTGCAGATTGCGCACCGCGGTGACCGAGACGCGACTTAGAGACATCTAGCTTCTGCTGGGCATGATTACAGACGCATCGGCATGACAACGTAAGCCGAATCGTCGTTATCGGACTCCTGCACCAGCGCACTGCTGTTGGAGTCAGACAGGATCAGACGCACTTGCTCCGTGGTCATTACGCCCAGCACATCAAGCAAATAGCTGACGTTGAAGCCGATCTCCAGAGAGCCGCCGTTGTATTCAACGCCCACTTCTTCTTCCGCTTCTTCCTGCTCCGGGTTGTTCGCTTGGATCTTCAGTTGACCATTGGCCAGTTGCAAACGAATACCGCGATACTTCTCGTTGGACAGGATCGCGGTACGACTGAAAGCTTCGCGCAGGGCTTGGCGATCGCCCAATACCAGCTTGTCGCCACCTTTGGGCAGCACGCGTTCGTAATCCGGGAATTTGCCGTCCACCAGTTTCGACGTGAACGTGAATTCACCGGTGGTGGCCCGGATATGGTGCTGGCCCAGCACGATGCTGACGTTGCCGTCCGGCTCGGTCAGCAGGCGCGCCAGTTCTAGAATACCTTTGCGCGGCACGATCACCTGATGGCGATCTGGCTGACCGATATCGGCCTGCATCGAGCACATCGCCAGGCGGTGTCCGTCGGTAGCAACTGCGCGGATAACGCCAGCGGATACTTCCAGGAGCATCCCATTGAGGTAATAGCGCACGTCCTGCTGGGCCATGGCGAAGCTGGTGCGTTCAATCAGACGACGCAACTTGCTTTGTTCCAGGCTGCAGGTCAGCGAGCCCGGGCCTTCTTCCACGGTCGGGAAGTCATTGGCCGGCAGGGTCGACAAGGTGAAACGGCTGCGGCCGGCCTTGACCACGAGCTTCTGCTCATCGACCTTGATGTCGATCAGCGCGTCGTTGGGCAGGCTTTTGCAGATGTCCATCAGCTTACGCGCAGGCACGGTTATGGAACCCGGATCGGCAGGTTCTTCAAGCTGCACGCGACCGACCAGCTCGACTTCCAGGTCGGTACCGGTCAGCGACAGTTGCTGGCCTTCGACAACCAGCAGCACGTTGGAAAGTACCGGCAAGGTCTGGCGGCGTTCGACGACGCCTGCGACCAGTTGCAGGGGTTTCAACAGGGCTTCGCGTTGAATGGTGAAATGCATGGTCTAGTCCCTTGCCTTAATAAGCTGCGCTGGTGGTCATCAAGTGGTCAGTGTACGCAGCAGGTTCTTGTAGTCCTCGCGGATGTCCGCGTCGGATTCCTTAAGTTCGTTGATCTTGCGGCAGGCGTGCAGCACGGTGGTATGGTCGCGGCCGCCGAACACATCGCCGATTTCCGGCAGGCTGTGGTTGGTCAGTTCCTTGGACAATGCCATGGCCACCTGGCGCGGACGGGCTACCGAGCGCGAACGGCGCTTGGATAACAGGTCGGAAATCTTGATCTTGTAGTACTCGGCAACAGTTCGCTGGATGTTATCCACAGACACCAGCTTGTCCTGGAGGGCCAGAAGATCTTTCAGCGACTCACGAATCAGCTCGATGGTGATGTCGCGCCCCATGAAGTGGGAGTGGGCAATCACCCGCTTGAGGGCACCTTCGAGCTCACGCACGTTGGAGCGGATCCGCTGAGCGATGAAAAACGCAGCGTCGTGGGGAAGCTCGACCTTGGCCTGGTCGGCCTTCTTCATCAGGATCGCGACCCGGGTTTCCAGCTCCGGTGGCTCGACGGCCACCGTCAAGCCCCAACCGAAACGCGACTTGAGGCGTTCTTCGAGGCCCTCGATTTCCTTGGGGTAACGGTCGCTGGTGAGAATGACCTGCTGCCCACCTTCAAGCAAGGCGTTGAAGGTGTGGAAAAACTCTTCTTGGGAGCGCTCCTTGCGAGCGAAGAACTGAATATCGTCGATCAGCAGGGCGTCTACCGAACGGTAGAAGCGCTTGAATTCATTGATCGCGTTCAGTTGCAACGCCTTGACCATGTCGGCTACGAAGCGCTCGGAATGCAGGTACACGACCTTGGCATTCGGGTTCTTCTTTAATAGATGGTTGCCCACGGCATGCATCAAGTGGGTCTTACCCAAGCCCACGCCGCCATAAAGGAAGAGCGGGTTATAGCCGTGCTTGGGATTGTCCGCGACCTGCCAGGCGGCCGCTCGGGCCAGTTGGTTGGATTTACCTTCGACGAAGTTCTCGAAAGTGAAGGTCCGGTTCAGGTAGCTGGTGTGCTTGAGTGCGCCTTCGACCTGGACGGTGCGCTGTTCGGCCCGTACCGGTGCCTGCTGGCTGCTGGCGCCGGCCATGGGGTCGAAGCTATCCCGAGATGGCTCTTCGCTGACCTCTTCTACCTTTTGTGCGTTGCGCTTGTTCGGCGCAGGCGTCGAGGCAGGCGCGGCATGGTTATTGACAGGTGCCGCAGCCGCCTGAGCCTGGGAGGCCGCCGCCGCCAGCGGCGCATTGGGGGCGGCTCGCGGTGCAGAGCTGCGCTTGCTGCCTATCAATAAGGACAACGCAGGCGCCATGCCATTGCCGTGCTCGTCGAGGAGCTCCATGACCCGGCCCAGGTACTTTTCGTTGACCCAATCGAGAACGAAACGATTCGGTGCATAGACACGCAACTCGTCGCCTTCGGCTTCGACCTGTAGTGGACGGATCCAAGTGTTGAATTGTTGGGCAGGCAGCTCATCGCGCAAAAGATCTACGCACTGCTGCCAAAGTTCCACTGACACGGATATCCCCTAAGTTGAAAGCCGGTGAGGCAAAAACAAGCGGCCATTGTAGCGATCAGTCGGTCACTTATCCACACGCAGGTTGCTGTTCGCCCAGTATTTATCAATGTCTTACGGACAAGAAAGGCGACCGGCGGTCAGTGGATAAGCTCTGTGGATAACCAAGCTTGAGGTCTTTGTACAAGTCCGGGTCAAACCCGGTGGATAACCCGCCTGTGGATAACTGATCTTTCAGCTCACAGCTTATCCGAGGGCGCAGCACAGGCTTGTCACTGCTTTCCCCTGTAGTTGTCATTCTCTGTACAGCTTGAATCCAAAGGTCTGCAGGGGGTTATCCACAGACGGCAGGCCACCTAGCTTTTATAAGCTTTACAGAAAAGCTTTAAATAATTCCCTTCTTTATTTCTATATCTGGCTCCGATGAGGAAGCCGTCCTGAGGCCGGATATCTATTTAAAGGAAACGTTGGTTGGAAATTGACCTAGAGGCTTGCTTTCTCTAGAATCCCCGGTCTCTTAAAACGGGGGCCATTCCGGCCCGTTGTGGACGAACCAGGTAACACGACATGAAACGTACTTTCCAACCAAGCACTATCAAACGCGCTCGTACCCACGGTTTCCGTGCTCGCATGGCTACCAAGAACGGTCGTGCCGTCCTGTCGCGTCGTCGCGCCAAAGGTCGTGCGCGTCTGGCAGTTTGATAATCCGGCACTGGAGGTGAGTCAGGACTTCAGTCGGGAAAAGCGTCTGCTTACTCCCCGGCATTTCAAGGCAGTCTTTGACTCCCCTACCGGCAAGGTTCCGGGGAAAAATCTCCTGCTCCTTGCGCGCAACAATGATCTCGATTACCCCCGACTTGGGTTGGTTATCGGGAAAAAGAGCGTCAAGCTCTCCGTTCAGCGCAATCGCCTCAAACGTCTGATGCGCGAATCGTTTCGCCTGAACCAGCAAGCCCTGGTCGGGTGGGACATCGTTATCGTCGCGCGCAAAGGTTTGGGTGACGTAGAAAACCCCGAATTGATTCAGCATTTCGGCAAGCTCTGGAAGCGTCTGGCACGTAACAAGCCGGTATCCGCTCCAGCTGCCAGCACCGAAACTGTAGGGGTAGACAGTCCCGATGCGTAAACTGGCACTCGTTCCGATCCAGTTTTATCGCTACGCCATTAGTCCTTTGATGGCCAGCCACTGTCGTTTCTACCCCAGTTGTTCCTGCTACGCGTATGAAGCCATAGAAAATCATGGTCTCCTGCGCGGTGGCTGGCTGACCTTTCGTCGTTTAGGTCGCTGTCATCCGTGGAACCCCGGCGGTTATGACCCGGTTCCGCCTATCCCTACCTCCCGTTCTTCTTCGATGGCCGAGTAATCATGGATATCAAACGCACGATCCTGATCGTCGCCCTGGCAATCGTGTCCTATGTCATGGTCCTTAAATGGAACCAGGACTATGGCCAGGCTGCCCTGCCGACTCAGAATGTTGCAGCCAGCAATACAGCACCGAGCCTGCCGGATGTACCTGCCGGCAACGCCGCTGCCAGCAACGACGACATTCCGCGCGCCGCAAGCGAAACCAGCGCTCCCGCCGAAGCCCCCGCGGCTGCAAGCAAAGACCTTATCCAGGTCAAGACGGATGTGCTCGAACTGGCAATCGATCCACAAGGTGGTGACGTTGCGCAGTTGAAGCTACCGCTGTACCCGCGTCGCCAGGATCATCCGGAAATCCCGTTCCAGTTGTTCGACAACGGGAACGAGCGGACCTATCTGGCCCAAAGCGGCCTGATCGGCACCAATGGCCCGGACTCCAACCCGGCTGGACGCCCGGTTTACTCTGCCGAGAAGAAGACCTATCAACTGGCTGACGGCCAGGATCAATTGGTCGTCGACCTGAAGTTCAGCAAGGACGGCGTCAACTACATCAAGCGTTTCACTTTGAAACGTGGCCTGTATGACGTGACGGTCTCCTACCTGATCGACAACCAGAGCGCCCAGCCTTGGTCGGGCGCGATGTTTGCGCAACTCAAGCGCGACGCCAGTGATGATCCGTCGTCCAGCACCGCCACCGGTACCGCGACCTACCTGGGCGCCGCCCTGTGGACAAGTTCGGAGCCGTACAAGAAAGTGTCCATGAAAGACATGGACAAGGGGCAGCTCAAGGAAACCGTCCAAGGCGGTTGGGTTGCCTGGTTGCAGCATTATTTTGTAACTGCCTGGATTCCGCAGAAGGGCGACAGCAACATCGTCCAGACGCGTAAAGACAGCAAAGGCAATTTCATCATCGGTTATACCGGTCCGACATTGACCGCTGCACCCGGTGGAAAAGTCGAAACCAGCGCGATCCTGTACGCCGGTCCGAAGAGCCAGGCCGTGCTGAAAGAGTTGTCCCCAGGTCTGGAACTGACTGTGGACTACGGTTTCCTGTGGTTCATTGCCCAACCGATCTTCTGGTTGCTGCAACATATCCACAGCATCGTCGGTAACTGGGGCTGGTCGATCATCTTCCTGACCATGCTGATCAAGGGCTTGTTCTTCCCATTGTCGGCTGCCAGCTACAAGTCCATGGCCCGCATGCGCGCAGTGGCACCGAAGCTGGCCGCCCTGAAAGAACAGCATGGCGATGACCGGCAGAAAATGTCCCAGGCCATGATGGAGCTGTACAAGAAAGAAAAGATCAACCCGCTGGGTGGATGCTTGCCGATTCTGGTACAGATGCCGGTGTTCCTGTCGCTGTACTGGGTTCTGCTGGAAAGCGTGGAGATGCGCCAGGCACCGTTCATGCTGTGGATTACCGACCTGTCGATCAAGGATCCGTTCTTCATACTGCCGATCATCATGGGCGCGACCATGTTTATCCAGCAGCAATTGAACCCGACCCCTCCGGACCCGATGCAGGCGAAGGTCATGAAAATGATGCCAATCATCTTCACCTTCTTCTTCCTGTGGTTCCCGGCCGGTCTTGTGCTGTACTGGGTTGTGAACAACGTGTTGTCCATCACTCAGCAGTGGTACATCACGCGTAAGATCGAAGCGGCGACGAAAAAAGCCGAGGCGTAACTTGCTCTGTGGATAACCACACAAAACGCCCCCTAGTGGGGCGTTTTGCTATCTGTCACTTTTGTCTGGATATCGGTTTATGAGCACACCGCGTGAAACCATCGCTGCCGTTGCCACCGCCCAAGGTCGCGGTGGTGTCGGCATCGTCCGTATTTCCGGGCCGTTGGCCAGTGTCGCGGCCAAGGCTATCAGCGGTCGTGAACTCAAGCCGCGATACGCGCATTACGGCCCGTTTTTCAGCGACGACCAGCAAGTTCTGGATGAAGGTCTGGCCTTGTATTTCCCGGGCCCGAATTCATTCACCGGCGAAGACGTGCTGGAGTTGCAAGGACACGGCGGCCCCATCGTGCTGGACATGTTGCTCAAACGTTGCCTTGAACTGGGTTGCCGCTTGGCCCGGCCGGGGGAATTCAGCGAACGGGCCTTTCTCAATGACAAGCTCGACCTGGCCCAGGCCGAGGCGATTGCCGATCTGATCGAAGCCAGTTCCGCCCAAGCCGCTCGCAACGCATTGCGCTCCTTGCAGGGGGCTTTTTCCCAGCGTGTGCATAACCTCACCGAACAATTGATCGCCCTGCGGATCTATGTCGAGGCCGCGATCGATTTCCCGGAAGAAGAAATCGACTTTCTCGCCGACGGCCACGTTCTGAGCATGCTTGATAAAGTCCGCGAACAGTTATCCACAGTACTGCGTGAAGCAGGACAAGGGGCCTTGCTGCGCGATGGAATGACCGTGGTCATCGCTGGACGACCGAATGCCGGCAAATCCAGCCTGCTGAATGCCTTGGCCGGCCGCGAAGCGGCGATCGTCACTGAGATTGCTGGCACCACTCGGGACATCCTCCGTGAACATATCCACATCGATGGTATGCCCCTGCACGTAGTGGATACTGCCGGTTTGCGCGATACCGATGACCAGGTGGAAAAAATCGGCGTCGAACGGGCACTCAAGGCCATCGGTGAAGCTGATCGGGTTTTGCTGGTGGTGGATGCCACTGCGCCTGAAGCAGATGATCCCTTTGCCTTGTGGCCCGAATTCCTTGAGGTCCGCCCCGATCCTGCGAAAGTCACCCTGATTCGCAACAAGGCCGACCTGACCGGGGAAGCGATTGCCCTCGAAGTCAGTGATGACGGTCACGTGACCATCAGCCTGAGCGCGAAATCGGCGGGTGAAGGGCTGGAATTGCTGCGTGAACACCTCAAGGCCTGCATGGGCTACGAACAAACTTCGGAAAGCAGCTTCAGTGCCCGCCGCCGGCACCTTGAGGCGCTGCGCGATGCCAGTGCCGCCTTGGAACACGGTCGTGCGCAGCTGACGTTGGCGGGAGCTGGAGAGCTGCTGGCCGAAGATTTGCGCCAGGCGCAGCATTCCTTAGGGGAAATCACTGGGGCGTTTAGCTCGGACGACCTGCTGGGGCGGATATTTTCCAGCTTCTGCATCGGTAAATAACCCCATCCACCCAGCCGGGGGAGCACTCGAAAGCGCATCGAGTCAGTGCGAACCCGGCCCACCCTCTTTTTCGCTGATTGCCCAACATGGCGGTTGGCCTGTGGACGATGATTTCTTGAGGGTAAGCCCTGTGAATAACTGCCGCTGAGGTCGGTTGATAAACGGCCTTCAAAACTGAAGATAATTGCCTCTGTGGATAACAGCGTCATTCATCCACAGGCTTACACCGGTTATCCAAGCCCCTCATTGCCAGATGACCACAGGCTTTTGGATCGCTGTACATATTGAAATAAAAGGCCTGCAAAGCTTTATCCACAGATTGGTCGCGGCCTAAGAATAAACATAAAAACA
Organism: Pseudomonas sp. SMV71; assembly: GCF_052042015.1. Taxonomy (NCBI): domain Bacteria; kingdom Pseudomonadati; phylum Pseudomonadota; class Gammaproteobacteria; order Pseudomonadales; family Pseudomonadaceae; genus Pseudomonas; species Pseudomonas sp. SMV71. Next base: position 105,870 of record NZ_JBKGGU010000008.1, read on the forward strand.
AAGGTTTTATAAATTTCTTTCTTTTTTATTTTTTTTACCCCCAGTTCTCCACAGCTGGTTAAATTTTGTGCAAAGGGTTCTTTAGAAAGGGCGAAGTCCCTATACTTGCCGACCTGGCTCCAAAAACGCCCCAAGGCCAGAGCCAAACCTATTTTCCGAATTACCTGAATTAAGCAGGCACGAGGTGCGTGGTGGATTTCCCTTCCCGTTTTGAAGTGATCGTCATCGGCGGCGGTCATGCCGGTACCGAGGCAGCACTTGCATCAGCGCGCATGGGGGCCAAGACCCTATTGCTGACGCATAACGTGGAAACCCTCGGCGCCATGAGCTGCAACCCCGCCATTGGTGGGATCGGCAAGAGCCATCTGGTCAAGGAAATCGATGCCCTGGGTGGCGCGATGGCCATGGCCACCGATAAGGGTGGTATCCAGTTCCGCGTATTGAACAGCCGCAAAGGCCCTGCCGTGCGCGCTACTCGCGCCCAGGCCGACCGGGTCTTGTACAAGGCTGCTGTGCGCGAAATCCTGGAAAACCAGCCGAACCTGTGGATATTTCAACAAGCGGCCGATGATCTGATCGTCGAGCAAGACCAGGTACGCGGCGTCGTTACCCAGATGGGCCTGCGTTTCTTCGCAGATTCCGTGGTATTGACCACCGGGACCTTCCTCGGCGGACTTATCCACATCGGCATGCAGAACTATTCCGGTGGCCGCGCCGGTGATCCGCCCTCGATCGCACTGGCCCAGCGCCTGCGAGAGTTGCCGCTGCGTGTCGGTCGCCTGAAAACCGGTACGCCACCGCGCATCGACGGCCGGTCTGTGGATTTCTCGGTGATGACCGAGCAACCCGGCGATACGCCGATCCCGGTCATGTCGTTCCTGGGATCGAAAGAGCAACACCCGCAACAGGTAAGCTGCTGGATCACCCACACCAATGCCCGCACCCACGAGATCATTGCGGCCAACCTTGATCGTTCGCCGATGTATTCCGGCGTGATCGAAGGGGTCGGCCCACGCTATTGCCCGTCGATCGAAGACAAGATCCATCGGTTTGCCGACAAGGAAAGCCATCAGGTCTTCATCGAACCGGAAGGCCTGACCACCCACGAGCTGTACCCGAACGGGATTTCCACCTCCCTGCCGTTCGATGTGCAATTGCAGATCGTGCAATCGATCCGCGGTATGGAGAATGCCCACATCGTTCGCCCGGGCTACGCCATCGAATACGATTATTTCGACCCGCGTGACCTGAAATACAGCCTCGAGACCAAGGTCATCGGTGGTCTGTTCTTCGCCGGACAGATCAACGGCACCACGGGGTATGAAGAGGCCGGCGCCCAAGGTCTGCTGGCCGGTGCCAACGCCGCGCTGCGTGCTCAAGGCAAGGACAGCTGGTGCCCGCGGCGCGATGAAGCCTACATCGGTGTGCTTGTGGATGACTTGATCACCCTGGGTACCCAGGAACCGTATCGGATGTTCACTTCCCGTGCGGAATATCGCCTGATCCTGCGTGAAGACAACGCCGATCTGCGCCTGACCGAGAAAGGTCGCGAACTGGGGCTGGTGGACGATGTGCGTTGGGCCGCCTTCTGCAAGAAACGTGAAGGCATCGAGCTGGAAGAGCAGCGCCTGAAAAGCACCTGGGTTCGTCCCGGTACCGAGCAGGGCGATGCAATCGCCGCAAGATTCGGTACGCCTCTGACCCACGAATACAACCTGCTCAATCTGTTGAGCCGCCCGGAAATCGATTACGCCGGATTGGTGGATGTCACCGGGCAGGGCGCAGAAGATCCGCAGGTGGCAGAACAGGTCGAGATCAAGACCAAGTACGCCGGTTACATCGACCGCCAACAGGACGAGATCGCCCGGCTGCGCGCCAGTGAAGATACGAAGCTGCCTGTGGATATCGATTACACGGGTATCTCCGGTTTGTCGAAGGAGATCCAGAGCAAACTCGGTGCTACCCGACCGGAGACTCTGGGCCAGGCTTCGCGCATCCCGGGCGTGACCCCGGCGGCGATTTCCCTGTTGATGATTCATTTGAAAAAACGCGGCGCCGGCCGCCAGCTGGAGCAAAGCGCTTGAGTTCGATGGTCACCTCGCAACACGCTGAAGAGTTATCCACAGGAGCTCGTCAACTTGGCGTCAGCCTGAGCGAAGCCCAGCATGCGCAATTGCTGGGTTATCTGGCGCTGTTGATCAAATGGAACAAGGCCTACAACCTGACCGCCGTGCGCGATCCGGATGAAATGGTCTCGCGGCATTTGCTCGACAGCCTCAGTGTGATGTCTTTCATCGAGAACGGTCGCTGGCTGGATGTGGGCAGTGGCGGCGGGATGCCGGGCATTCCTCTGGCGATCCTGTTTCCCGAGTCGCAAGTGACATGCCTGGACAGCAACGGCAAGAAAACCCGTTTCCTGACTCAGGTCAAACTCGAGCTGCAGTTGGATAACCTGCAAGTTATCCACAGTCGCGTCGAAGCGTTCCAGCCGACGCAACCGTTCACCGGGATTATTTCCCGTGCGTTCAGCAGCATGGAAAATTTCAGCAACTGGACTCGCCACCTGGGTGACGCCGATACGCGCTGGCTGGCAATGAAGGGCGTTCATCCGGCCGATGAGCTGGTAGCATTGCCGGCAGACTTCCACCTCGATAGCGAACACGCCTTGGCCGTACCCGGTTGCCAAGGCCAACGCCATCTGCTGATACTGCGCCGCACGGCATGATTGGGAACACAAGCAAGAATGGCTAAGGTATTCGCGATAGCGAACCAGAAAGGCGGCGTGGGCAAGACCACCACCTGCATCAACCTCGCAGCATCCCTGGTCGCGACCAAGCGTCGGGTGCTGCTGATCGACCTCGATCCACAGGGCAACGCCACCATGGGTAGCGGTGTGGATAAACATGGCCTGGAAAACTCCATCTACGACGTACTGATCGGTGAATGCGATCTGGGTCAGGCCATGCATTTTTCCGAACACGGCGGTTATCAGCTGCTGCCGGCCAACCGTGACTTGACGGCGGCCGAAGTGGTGCTGCTGGAAATGCAGATGAAGGAAAGCCGCTTGCGCAGCGCCCTGGCGCCGATCCGGGAAAACTACGACTACATCCTGATTGACTGTCCGCCGTCATTGTCGATGCTCACCCTCAATGCCCTGGTGGCCGCCGATGGGGTGATTATCCCCATGCAGTGCGAGTACTTTGCATTGGAAGGTTTGAGCGACCTTGTGGATAACATCAAGCGCATCGCCGAACTGCTGAATCCGGACCTGAAGGTCGAAGGCCTGCTGCGGACCATGTACGACCCGCGCCTGAGCCTGATGAACGACGTCTCGGCCCAGCTCAAGGAACACTTCGGCGAGCAGCTCTACGACACGGTCATCCCGCGTAACATCCGCCTGGCCGAAGCGCCGAGCTACGGCATGCCTGCCCTGGCCTACGATAAACAATCGCGTGGTGCACTGGCCTATCTGGCCCTGGCGGGCGAGATGGTTCGCCGCCAGCGCCGCAATCCACGCATCGCTGCAGCCCAGCCAACTTAAGGAAACCTGATGGCCGTCAAGAAACGAGGTCTCGGACGTGGACTGGATGCACTGCTCAGTGGTCCGACCGTCAGCTCCCTGGAAGAGCAGGCGGTGCAGGCCGATGAGCGTGAGCTGCAGCACTTGCCGCTGGACCTGATCCAGCGTGGCAAATACCAACCGCGCCGCGACATGGATCCGCAGGCGCTGGAAGAACTGGCCCAGTCGATCAAGACCCAGGGCGTCATGCAGCCGATCGTGGTGCGTCCCATCGGCAGCGGACGTTTCGAGATCATTGCCGGCGAACGCCGCTGGCGCGCCAGCCAGCAGGCCGGTCAGGAAACCATCCCGGCGATGGTGCGTGATGTGCCGGATGAAACCGCCATTGCCATGGCGCTGATCGAGAATATCCAGCGCGAAGATCTCAACCCGATCGAAGAGGCGGTGGCCCTGCAGCGTTTGCAGCAGGAGTTCCAGCTGACCCAGCAACAGGTGGCCGAGGCGGTGGGCAAATCCCGCGTGACCGTCGCTAACCTCTTGCGGTTGATCGCGCTGCCGGAAGTCATCAAGACCATGCTGTCCCACGGTGACCTGGAAATGGGGCACGCCCGTGCGCTGCTCGGTTTGCCGGAAAATCAACAGGTTGAAGGGGCGCGACATGTTGTCGCACGCGGTCTGACCGTGCGCCAGACTGAGGCATTGGTTCGTCAGTGGCTCGGTGGGAAACCGGCCCCTGTCGAAGCCCCCAAACCTGATCCGGATATCGCTCGCCTGGAACAGCGTTTGGCCGAGCGCCTGGGCTCTGCGGTGCAGATTCGTCACGGCAAGAAGGGCAAGGGGCAACTGGTGATCGGTTATAACTCCCTTGATGAGCTGCAAGGTGTCCTTGCACACATTCGCTGAAACAATTGCGCTTGTAGCGCCCAGTCGGAAATCACTACCTGACAGTTGAATAGGGGCAGAACCGCCCCTATACTCTGCGCGCATTTTGTCGGCACAAATTATGCCAAGTTATTGAAATATGGCAGCCGACCCTTGGAGAGCAAAAGCGATGGAAACCCGCACGCCAAACCGCTTGCCGTTCCATCGTCTGGCAGTTTTCCCGGTTTTGATGACTCAGCTCATCGTTGTTCTGATCGCCACGTTGGCGCTCTGGCAATGGAAAGGCGTCGTCGCCGGATACTCAGGTCTTTGCGGAGGCCTGATAGCCTTGCTTCCCAATATTTACTTTGCTCACAGGGCCTTTCGGTTTTCCGGCGCCCGAGCAGCCCAGGCTATCGTCCGGTCTTTTTATGCCGGCGAGGCGGGGAAACTGATTTTGACGGCAGTGCTGTTTGCACTGACGTTTGCAGGTGTGAAGCCATTGGCGCCGCTGGTTGTATTCGGCGTCTTCGTGCTGACCCAACTGGTCAGCTGGTTCGCTCCCCTGCTGATGAGAACAAGACTTTCGAGACCTTAGGGCGTTTGAGGCAACCATGGCAGAGACAACCGCTTCGGGCTATATCCAGCACCACTTGCAGAACCTGACTTTCGGTCAGCTACCCAACGGCGGCTGGGGCTTTGCCCACTCCGCAGCAGAGGCCAAGGAAATGGGCTTCTGGGCTTTCCACGTCGATACCCTCGGTTGGTCGGTCGCGTTGGGCCTGATCTTTGTCTTCCTTTTCCGCATGGCGGCGAAGAAAGCGACCTCCGGTCAGCCTGGCGCACTGCAGAACTTCGTGGAAGTACTGGTCGAGTTCGTCGATGGCAGCGTGAAGGACAGCTTCCATGGCCGTAGCCCGGTGATCGCACCGCTGGCCCTGACCATCTTCGTCTGGGTGTTCCTGATGAACGCCGTCGACCTGGTACCGGTCGACTGGATTCCTCAACTGGCCATCCTGATCTCCGGTGATCACCACATCCCATTCCGCGCCGTGTCGACCACCGACCCGAACGCGACCCTGGGCATGGCATTCTCGGTTTTCGCACTGATCATTTTCTATAGCATCAAGGTCAAGGGCATCGGCGGCTTCATCGGCGAACTGACCCTGCATCCGTTCGGCAGCAAGAACATCCTGGTTCAAGCCCTGCTGATCCCGGTGAACTTCCTGCTGGAATTCGTGACCCTGATCGCCAAGCCTATCTCTCTGGCCCTGCGTCTGTTCGGCAACATGTATGCCGGCGAGCTGGTGTTCATCCTGATCGCTGTGATGTTCGGCAGCGGCCTGCTCTGGCTCAGCGGCCTGGGCGTAGCACTGCAGTGGGCGTGGGCTGTGTTCCACATCCTGATCATCACCCTGCAGGCGTTCATCTTCATGATGCTGACCATCGTCTACCTGTCGATGGCGCACGAAGAAAACCATTAAGGCCAGTCTCGACTAGTCTGATGTCCTTCCCGGTCAAACGGGAAGGAGCCCGAACAGGGCTGATGAAACGATTTGTTTTACCGCTTTAATCTAAAAAACCTAAACCATACGACGTAAAAGTCGGGAGGAAAGATGGAAACTGTAGTTGGTCTAACCGCTATCGCTGTTGCACTGTTGATCGGCCTGGGCGCACTGGGTACCGCAATTGGTTTCGGCCTGCTGGGCGGCAAGTTCCTGGAAGGCGCTGCGCGTCAGCCAGAAATGGTTCCAATGCTGCAAGTCAAAATGTTCATCGTTGCCGGTCTGCTCGACGCCGTAACCATGATCGGTGTTGGTATCGCTCTGTTCTTCACCTTTGCGAACCCGTTCGTTGGTCAGATCGCTGGCTAATTACTCGGAGTTTTTCGAGTAGTTTGATGTGATGGACAACGTAACTGCGAGGTGTTGGCGTGAACATTAATGCGACCCTGATTGGCCAGTCCGTTGCGTTCCTGATTTTTGTATTGTTCTGCATGAAGTTCGTATGGCCTCCGGTCATTGCGGCATTGCACGAACGTCAAAAGAAGATCGCTGATGGTCTGGACGCTGCCAGCCGTGCAGCTCGCGACCTGGAGTTGGCCCATGAGAAAGTGGGTCAGCAACTGCGCGAAGCGAAGGCTCAGGCAGCTGAAATCATCGAGCAAGCCAAGAAACGCGGTACCCAGATTGTCGACGAAGCCCGTGAACAGGCTCGCGTCGAAGCTGACCGTGTGAAGGCTCAGGCTCAAGCCGAGATCGAACAGGAACTCAATAGTGTCAAAGACGCGCTGCGTGCCCAAGTGGGTAGCCTGGCCGTTGGCGGTGCTTCGAAGATCCTGGGTGCCACAATCGATCAAAACGCGCACGCAGAGCTGGTAAACCAACTGGCTGCTGAAATCTAAGCGAGGGCGATCATGGCAGAACTGACCACGTTGGCCCGACCTTACGCTAAGGCGGCCTTCGAGCACGCTCAGGCCCACCAGCAACTGGCCAATTGGTCAGCCATGCTCGGCCTGGCTGCTAAGGTGTCGCAAGATGACACCATGCAGCGCGTGCTCAAGGCCCCGCGACTGACGAGCGCAGAAAAGGCCGCCACGTTCATTGACGTGTGCGGCGACAAGTTCGATGCCAAGGCACAGAATTTCATTCATGTCGTTGCCGAAAACGACCGTCTCCCGCTTCTGCCGGAGATCGCCGCTCTTTTCGACCTGTACAAGGCCGAGCAAGAGAAGTCGGTAGACGTGGAAGTGACCAGTGCTTTTGCATTGAACCAAGAACAGCAAGACAAACTCGCCAAGGTTCTCAGTGCACGACTCAACCGGGAAGTGCGCCTGCAAGTCGAGGAAGACAAGTCCCTGATTGGGGGTGTTGTCATCCGCGCCGGCGACCTGGTTATCGATGGCTCGATTCGCGGCAAAATCGCGAAACTTGCCGAAGCATTGAAATCTTGAGTTTGAAGGGGCAGCAGAGCAATGCAGCAACTCAATCCTTCCGAAATAAGTGAAATTATCAAGGGCCGCATCGAAAAGCTCGATGTGACCTCCCAAGCCCGTAACGAAGGCACTGTCGTCAGCGTATCTGACGGCATCGTGCGGATTCACGGTCTGGCCGACGTCATGTACGGCGAGATGATCGAGTTTCCGGGCGGCGTCTACGGTATGGCCCTCAACCTGGAGCAAGACTCCGTAGGTGCCGTGGTACTGGGCGCGTACACGACTCTGGCTGAAGGCATGAGCGCCAAGTGCACCGGCCGCATCCTCGAAGTTCCGGTAGGCAAGGAACTGCTGGGTCGCGTCGTCGACGCACTGGGTAACCCAGTTGACGGCAAAGGTCCGCTGAACAACACCGAGACCGACGCGGTCGAGAAAGTTGCTCCGGGCGTGATCTGGCGTAAGTCGGTAGACCAGCCTGTACAGACTGGCTACAAGGCTGTCGATGCCATGATCCCTGTCGGCCGTGGCCAGCGTGAGCTGATCATCGGTGACCGTCAGATCGGTAAGACCGCCCTGGCGATCGACGCGATCATCAACCAGAAAAACAGCGGCATCTTCTGCGTCTACGTGGCAATCGGTCAGAAGCAATCGACCATCGCCAACGTGGTTCGCAAGCTGGAAGAAAACGGCGCCCTGGCCAACACGATCATCGTGGCGGCCAGTGCTTCGGAATCCGCTGCACTGCAATTCCTGGCACCGTACTCCGGTTGCACCATGGGCGAATACTTCCGCGACCGCGGTGAAGACGCGCTGATCGTCTATGACGATCTGTCCAAGCAAGCAGTGGCCTACCGCCAGATTTCCCTGCTGCTGCGCCGTCCACCAGGCCGTGAAGCCTACCCAGGCGACGTGTTCTATCTCCACTCCCGTCTGCTGGAGCGCGCATCTCGCGTTTCGGAAGAGTACGTCGAGAAGTTCACCAACGGCGCAGTGACTGGCAAGACCGGTTCCCTGACCGCCCTGCCAATCATCGAAACCCAGGCTGGCGACGTTTCCGCGTTCGTTCCGACCAACGTGATTTCCATCACTGACGGTCAGATCTTCCTGGAATCGGCCATGTTCAACTCGGGCATCCGTCCTGCTGTAAACGCCGGTGTTTCGGTATCCCGTGTAGGTGGTGCCGCTCAGACCAAGATCATCAAGAAGCTGTCCGGTGGTATCCGTACCGCCCTGGCTCAGTACCGTGAACTGGCGGCATTCGCCCAGTTCGCTTCTGACCTGGACGAAGCGACCCGTAAGCAACTTGAGCATGGTCAGCGCGTTACCGAGCTGATGAAGCAGAAGCAATACGCACCGATGTCGATCGCTGACATGGCGCTGTCGCTGTATGCCGCTGAGCGTGGGTTCCTGACTGACATTGAAATCGCCAAGATCGGCAGCTTCGAACAAGCGCTGATTGCTTTCTTCAACCGCGATCACGCCGATTTGATGGCCAAGATCAACGTGAAGGGTGACTTCAATGACGAAATCGACGCTGGCCTCAAGGCCGGTATCGAGAAGTTCAAGGCCACCCAAACCTGGTAAGCCGCAGCGGGAGCCGCAAGGCTCCCGCTTGCTAACCTGATAGGTGTTACATGGCAGGCGCAAAAGAGATTCGCAGTAAGATTGCGAGCATCAAAAGCACGCAAAAGATTACCAGCGCCATGGAAAAAGTGGCGGTCAGCAAAATGCGCAAGGCACAAATGCGCATGGCTGCTAGCCGTCCTTATGCGGAGCGCATCCGCCAGGTGATTGGTCATCTGGCCAACGCCAACCCGGAATACCGCCACCCGTTCATGATCGATCGCGCCGTCAAGCGCGTCGGTTACGTCGTGGTGAGCAGTGACCGTGGTCTGTGCGGTGGCTTGAACACCAACCTGTTCAAGGCCCTGGTCAAGGACATGGCGGTAAACCGCGAACAAGGCGTCGAGATCGATCTGTGTGTGGTCGGTAGCAAGGGTGCGGCTTTCTTCCGCAACTTCGGCGGTAACGTCGTTGCTGCTATCAGCCACCTGGGTGAAGAGCCGTCGATCAATGACCTGATCGGCAGCGTCAAGGTGATGCTGGATGCTTATCTGGAAGGCCGGATCGACCGCCTGTCCGTGGTATCCAACAAGTTCATCAACACCATGACGCAGCAACCTACCGTGGAGCAGTTGATTCCACTGGTGGCGACCCCGGAACAGGAACTCAAGCACCACTGGGACTATCTCTACGAACCGGATGCCAAGGAGCTGCTCGACGGCTTGATGGTCCGCTACGTGGAGTCGCAGGTCTACCAGGCGGTGGTCGAGAACAACGCAGCTGAACAAGCGGCGCGGATGATCGCGATGAAGAACGCTACCGACAACGCCGGTGATTTGATCAGCGATTTGCAGCTGATCTACAACAAGGCGCGTCAGGCTGCGATCACCCAAGAGATCTCGGAAATCGTCGGCGGCGCTGCCGCGGTTTAACGGTTCAAATATTCAGAGGATCCAGCTATGAGTAGCGGACGTATCGTTCAAATCATCGGCGCCGTTATCGACGTGGAATTTCCACGCGACAGCGTACCGAGCATCTACGACGCCTTGAAGGTTCAAGGCGCCGAAACCACTCTGGAAGTTCAGCAGCAGCTGGGCGACGGCGTGGTTCGTACCATTGCGATGGGCTCCACCGAAGGCTTGAAGCGCGGTCTGGATGTCAACAACACTGGCGCAGCCATCTCCGTACCGGTCGGTAAAGCGACCCTGGGCCGGATCATGGACGTACTGGGCAACCCGATCGACGAAGCGGGCCCGATCGGCGAAGAAGAGCGTTGGGGCATTCACCGTCCTGCGCCGTCCTTCGCTGAGCAGGCTGGCGGCAACGACCTCCTGGAAACCGGCATCAAGGTTATCGACCTGGTCTGCCCGTTCGCCAAGGGCGGTAAAGTCGGTCTGTTCGGTGGTGCCGGTGTAGGCAAGACCGTAAACATGATGGAACTGATCCGTAACATCGCCATCGAGCACAGCGGTTATTCCGTGTTCGCCGGTGTGGGTGAGCGTACTCGTGAGGGTAACGACTTCTACCACGAGATGAAGGATTCCAACGTTCTGGACAAAGTGGCACTGGTCTACGGCCAGATGAACGAGCCGCCGGGAAACCGTCTGCGCGTAGCCCTGACCGGCCTGACCATGGCCGAGAAATTCCGTGACGAAGGTAACGACGTTCTGCTGTTCGTCGACAACATCTACCGTTACACCCTGGCCGGTACCGAAGTATCCGCACTGCTGGGCCGTATGCCTTCGGCGGTAGGTTACCAGCCGACCCTGGCTGAAGAGATGGGTGTGCTGCAAGAGCGTATCACTTCGACCAAGCAAGGCTCGATCACCTCGATCCAGGCCGTATACGTGCCTGCGGACGACTTGACCGACCCGTCGCCAGCGACCACCTTCGCCCACTTGGACGCCACCGTCGTACTGTCCCGTGACATCGCTTCCCTGGGTATCTACCCAGCGGTAGACCCACTGGACTCGACTTCCCGTCAGCTGGACCCGAACGTGATCGGTACCGAGCACTACGAAACCGCTCGCGGCGTTCAGTACGTGCTGCAGCGCTACAAAGAGCTGAAGGACATCATTGCGATCCTGGGTATGGACGAGCTGTCGGAAACCGACAAGCAGTTGGTAGCCCGCGCTCGTAAGATCCAGCGCTTCTTGTCGCAACCGTTCTTCGTGGCTGAAGTCTTCACCGGTGCTTCGGGTAAATACGTTTCCCTGAAAGACACCATTGCTGGCTTCAAAGGCATCCTCAACGGTGACTACGACCACCTGCCAGAACAAGCGTTCTACATGGTTGGCGGCATCGAAGAAGCGATCGAAAAAGCCAAGAAACTGTAATCCCGGCGCCCGGCAACGGGCGCTAATTTAGGTTGAGGCAATCAGATGGCTATGACAGTCCATTGCGATATCGTCAGTGCGGAAGGGGAAATTTTCTCCGGTCTGGTCGAGTTTGTGGTTGCGCATGGTGAGCTGGGGGATCTTGGTATCGCCATGGGCCACGCACCGCTGATCACCAGCTTGAAGCCAGGTCCGATCAGTCTGACCAAGCAGGGCGGGGAAAAGGAGGTGTTCTACATCTCCGGTGGTTTCCTCGAGGTTCAGCCGAACATGGTCAAGGTCCTTGCCGACACCGTGCAACGTGCTGCCGACCTGGACGAAGCCTCCGCTCAGGAAGCCGTCAAGGCTGCCGAGAAGGCCCTGAACGAAAAAGGCGCAGACTTCGACTACGGTTCTGCTGCTGCACGTCTGGCCGAGGCCGCAGCCCAGCTGCGCACCGTCCAGCAGATCCGCAAGAAGTTCGGCGGCTAAGCCGTCTGCTTCCTGTGCGATTGATTAAAAAGGGTAGCCTCGGCTACCCTTTTTTCTTTCCCGACACTCATCATCTGGTCACAGCCGCTGACCACCCAGGATTGGTAGCCAGTCATGTCTCTTGAAATCGTTATCCTCGCGGCCGGCCAAGGCACCCGCATGCGTTCCGCGCTGCCCAAGGTATTGCACCCGGTAGCCGGCAATTCCATGCTGGGTCATGTTATCCACAGCGCTCGGCAACTTGATCCACAGCGCATTCACGTGGTGATTGGCCATGGCGCCGATGCGGTACGCGAGCGCCTGGCAGCCGATGACCTGAACTTCGTCCTGCAGGACAAGCAGCTGGGGACAGGCCACGCCGTGGCCCAGGCCGTGCCATTTATTACCGCCGACACAGTACTGATTCTCTACGGTGACGTGCCGCTGATCGAAGTCGACACCTTGCAGCGCCTGCTCAAGCAGGTCACGCCCGAGCAGTTGGGTCTGTTGACCGTCGAGCTGGACGACCCCACCGGTTACGGCCGCATCGAGCGCAACGCCCAGGGTCAGGTAACCGCCATTGTCGAGCAGAAGGACGCCAACGAAGCCCAGCGCGCCATCACCGAGGGCAACACCGGGATTCTTGCCGTACCGGCAGCGCGCCTGGGTGATTGGATGAGCCGCCTGTCGAACAACAATGCCCAGGGTGAGTACTACCTGACCGATGTGATCGCCATGGCTGTCGCTGACGGGCTGGTGGTGGCCACCGAGCAGCCATTGGATGCAATGGAAGTGCAGGGCGCCAATGATCGCAAGCAACTGGCCGAACTGGAGCGCCACTATCAATTGCGCGCCGCCCGCCGCCTGATGGCGCAAGGCGTGACGCTGCGCGACCCGGCCCGTTTCGATGTGCGCGGCGAAGTCAGCGTGGGCCGCGATGTAGTTATCGATATCAACGTGATCCTCGAAGGCAAGGTCGTGATCGAGGACGATGTGGTTATCGGGCCTAACTGCGTCATCAAGGACAGCACCCTGCGCAAAGGCGTGGTCATCAAGGCCAACAGTCATCTTGAAGGCGCGATCATGGGCGAGGGCAGCGATGCGGGCCCGTTTGCGCGGCTGCGTCCAGGATCGGTTCTGGAAGCCCGGGCCCATGTGGGTAACTTTGTCGAGCTCAAGAACGCCCATTTGGGTGAGGGCGCCAAGGCCGGTCACTTGACGTATCTAGGGGATGCAGAAGTCGGGGCGCGCACCAACATTGGCGCCGGGACCATCACTTGCAACTACGACGGGGCCAACAAATGGAAAACCGTGCTGGGTGAGGATGTGTTCATCGGTTCCAACAACTCGCTGGTGGCGCCTGTGGATATCTCCAGTGGCGCAACGACTGCGGCCGGTTCAACCGTGACGCAAAATGTGGATAACGGCCAATTGGCTGTTGGACGAGCCCGCCAACGCAACATTAATGGCTGGAAGCGCCCGGAGAAAATCAAGAAGTCTTGAGTTATCCACAGCCTCTCCCTATGGGAGCGAGCCTGCTCGCGATAGCGGTGGGTCTGTTGATGATGATGTCGGCTGCGCCGCCGTCATCGCGAGCAGGCTCGCTCCCACAGGATCGGTAACAATTTTCGATCCGCACCATTTCTGAATTTTTCTCCTCGCGCCTTGACGATCCCGTTGCAATAGGTTTTGATTGCTTACGTTATCTTTCGAATCGAAACTTAATTCCTCATGTCAAAGCGCAACACGCCACAACGCCGTCATAACATTCTCGCCTTGCTCCAAGAGCAGGGGGAGGTCAGTGTGGACGAATTGGCCAAGCGCTTCGAAACCTCTGAAGTTACGATTCGCAAGGATCTCGCCGCTTTGGAAAGCAACGGCTTGCTGCTTCGTCGCTACGGCGGTGCGATACCGATGCCCCAGGAGCTGGTGGCCGATAACGGCCAAACCGTCTCCAAATATAAGCTGGCCATCGCCCGGGCTGCGGTGAAGCGGATCCGTGAGCATGCGCGAATCATCATCGATAGCGGCAGTACAACGGCAGCGATGATTCCCCAGCTGGGTCAGCAACCGGGCCTGGTGGTGATGACCAATTCCCTGCATGTCGCCAGCGCCCTGAGCGAACTGGAGCATGAACCGGTGCTGTTGATGACCGGTGGCACCTGGGATCCCCATTCCGAATCGTTCCAAGGCCAAGTGGCCGAACAGGTCCTGCGTTCCTACGATTTCGACCAGTTGTTCATCGGCGCCGACGGCATCGATCTGGTCCGTGGTACCACCACCTTCAACGAACTGCTGGGCTTGAGCCGTGTGATGGCTGAGGTTGCCCGTGAAGTGATCGTGATGGTGGAGGCCGACAAGATCGGTCGCAAGATCCCCAATCTGGAACTGCCGTGGAGCAGCGTCCATACCCTCATTACCGATGATCGCCTGCCCGTAGAGGTCCGCGATCAGATCCAGGCCCGCGGGATTACCGTGATCTGCGCGCCTGCCAGCCAGGAGAAATAACATGTGTGGAATTGTTGGCGCCGTTGCTGAACGCAACATCACAGCAATCTTGCTCGAAGGCCTCAAGCGCCTGGAATACCGCGGCTATGACAGCGCCGGCGTAGCGGTGTACACCAATGATCAGACGCTTGAGCGCCTGCGTCGTCCCGGCAAGGTAAGCGAGCTGGAGCAAGCTCTGGACGCCGAGCCGTTGATCGGTCGCCTGGGAATCGCCCACACCCGTTGGGCCACCCATGGTGCGCCGTGCGAACGTAACGCCCACCCGATGTTCTCCGACGGCCTGGCGGTGGTGCATAACGGCATCATCGAGAACCACGAAGCCCTGCGTGAACAACTCAAGGCCCTTGGCTACGTGTTCACCTCGGACACGGACACTGAAGTCATCGCCCACCTGCTCAATCACAAGCTAAAGGACCTGGCGGACCTGACCGTAGCCCTCAAGGCGACCGTCAAGGAACTGCACGGCGCCTATGGCTTGGCGGTGATCAGCGCTAAACAGCCGGATCGCGTAGTGGCGGCCCGCAGCGGCAGTCCGTTGGTGATTGGCCTGGGCCTGGGTGAGAACTTCCTGGCGTCCGACCAGTTGGCGTTGCGTCAGGTCACCGACCGTTTCATGTACCTGGAAGAGGGCGATATCGCCGACATCCGTCGCGACAGCGTGCAGATCTGGGACATCGGCGGTCAAGCGGTGGAGCGCGAGATTGTGCAGTACCGCGACGGTGCCGAAGCCGCCGACAAGGGCGAGTTCCGTCACTTCATGCTCAAGGAAATCCACGAGCAGCCCGCCGTGGTACAACGCACCCTGGAAGGCCGTATGAGCCAGACCCAGGTGTTGGTCCAGGCCTTTGGCCCGCAAGCGGCCGAGCTGTTCGCCAAGGTCCGCAACGTACAGATCGTTGCTTGCGGCACCAGCTATCACGCCGGTATGGTCGCCCGTTACTGGCTGGAAGAACTGGCGGGTATTCCGTGCCAGGTCGAGGTCGCCAGCGAGTTCCGCTACCGCAAAGTGGTGGTGCAACCCGACACCCTGTTTGTCACGATTTCCCAGTCCGGCGAAACCGCCGACACACTGGCAGCCCTGCGCAACGCCAAGGAACTGGGTTTCCTCGCCAGCCTGGCAATCTGCAACGTCGGCATCAGCTCACTGGTGCGCGAGTCCGACCTGACGCTGCTGACCCAGGCCGGTCGCGAGATTGGTGTCGCTTCGACCAAGGCATTCACCACCCAACTGGTCGGCCTGCTGCTGCTGACCCTGTCCCTGGGCCAGGTGCGCGGTACGCTGGGCGAAGGCGTCGAAGCCAAACTGGTGGAAGAATTGCGTCGACTGCCGGCCCGCCTGGGCGAAGCGCTGGCGATGGACAGCACGGTGGAGAAAGTCGCGGAGTTGTTTGCCGAGAAGAACCACACCCTGTTTCTCGGTCGTGGCGCGCAATTCCCGGTGGCGATGGAAGGCGCCCTCAAGCTCAAGGAAATTTCCTATATCCACGCCGAGGCCTACCCGGCCGGTGAGCTCAAGCATGGCCCGTTGGCCCTGGTGGACAACGACATGCCGGTGGTCACCGTGGCGCCGAACAACGAATTGTTGGAAAAGCTCAAGTCCAACCTGCAAGAAGTCCGCGCCCGTGGCGGCCAGTTGATTGTCTTCGCGGACGAAAAAGCCGGCATGACCAATGGCGAAGGCACCCACGTGGTGCACATGCCGCACATCCACGACATCCTCTCGCCGATCCTCTACACCATTCCGCTGCAACTGCTGTCGTACTACGTGGCGGTGCTCAAGGGCACTGATGTGGACCAGCCGCGGAATCTGGCGAAGTCTGTGACGGTGGAGTAAGTTTCGCTTCTCGATAGGCTCTTGGGTTCAGGACCGAATCGGCCGGCTCGCCGGACAGGTCCTGAATCATGCTCAGATCTTGAAAGTACTGACCATTTGTTGCAGCCGGATTGATTGGTTCTCCAGCTCGTTGCACGCCTGCAAAGTGGATTGCAGGTTGCCTACGGTTTTCTGGTTCAGCTCATTGATGTGGCTGATGTCACGATCCAGATTGTCTACCACCGAGGTTTGTTCTTCAGTGGCGGTGGCCATGGAGAGGTTGATTTCGTCGATTTCGCCAATGCCCTGCAGGACTCGATTAAGCCGTTCACCGGCAAGCCTGGCGGTACTGACATTGGTGTCGCTGTGACGCTGGCTTTCAAGCATGGCGTTGACGGCGTTGCCGGCACCGGCTTGCAACTCCTCGATCATGTTGTGAATCTCCTGCGCCGATTGTTGGGTGCGATGGGCGAGGGTGCGCACGTCGTCCGAGACCACGGCAAAGCCACGTCCGGCGTCTCCAGCACGATCGGCCTCAATAGCGGCATTCAGTAACTATAATTGGACTATAGTCACTCTATAATTTCCTATAATTAAGTGACGCCTACGGTTCGCCTCGAATAATTGGTCTATAGTCGCTCTATAGTTTTCTATAGAGAGGCGTTCCAATGGCTGAAATTTTCTACCATCGTCCAGTGTTAGCGGCTCGCCTGTCAAAATTGATCATGCAGGTGGCAATCGGTAGCGCTGCCAGCTCCGGCGTCTTCCTGGCGGCTCCCCGACGTACCGGCAAGTCAACGTTCGCACGCGAAGACTTGCGACCTGCGTTGGAGGAAGCGGGAGCGATTGTCCTATACGCCGATCTCTGGAAAGACCAGACGAAAGATCCCGGTCTGGTGATCGTGCAAGCGGTTCGGGAGGCTGTCGGGCGCAGCGAAGGATTCGTGACGCGTCTGGCGAAGGGTGCTGGCATGGAGAAACTGACCGTTGGCGGTCTGAGCTTCAGTCTGGACAGAATCGGGCTCGGTAAGGACATCGATTTGACCACCGCGCTTGCAGCTCTTTCGGATGAGTCGAAAAAGATCATTGTCCTGATCATCGACGAAGCCCAGCATGCGATCACCACCGATCAGGGGGTAGCGGCCCTGTTCGCATTGAAAGCGGCGAGGGACGAACTCAACAGTTCAAAGCATCATGGCCTGCGCATAGTGTGCACCGGATCGAACCGGGACAAGCTGGCCATGTTGCGAAACAGCAAGGATCAGGCTTTTTTCGGGGCGTCCATGGTGCAGTTTCCTACCCTGGATCAAGATTTCATCAGCTGGTTTTGCGCCAACGTTGACCTTCCCCATTCGCTCGATCCCTCCAACGTATTCGAGTTGTTCAAGGAGAGCGGTTACCGACCTGAGTTGCTCGGTGCTGCCGCCGACGAAATTCGGTTCGATTTTGCGTTGGACCCGCAAATGGTCCCACATCGATTCGCCTTGCTGGTTCGGGCGCAAGCTGAGGAGCTCAATGCAGATCTGCAGAAGGTGATTCATAGCCTGACGCCTATCCAATCTGCAGTGATCCGGGTCATGAGCGCCAAAGGCGAAAGCTATGCACCGTTCGAGGCCCCGACGATGAACCTGTACGCGAGAGCGATGGTGCAAGCCGGTATCGCCGAGAGCGATATAAAAGTTGAAGTGCCCGGTGTTCAGCAAGCGCTCCTGGCGCTTCAGGAGAAAAAACTGGTGTGGAAAGCTTCCCGTGGCGTCTATGCAGTGGATGAGCAGGTGATCGTGGATCTGCTACGGGATGCAGGTCTGCTCGAAGGCCTTTGCTGAACGCTTCCTCAATCTGAAACCGTTTGGAGGAGTCTCAAAGCCAGGCTGTATGCTGAGCATCACTCCAGAAAACACCGATCAAAAAGATAAACGCTGCTCGGCTTGAGGTTTTCCACCGTGCTCTGTGGACGGCCACCGTCGCCGCTTTTCTTGCGACCGGTTTCACGTAGGTAGCCCGCCTCGGCCATCTTCAGCAAGCGCTGGCGAATGCTGGTCTTGAGTACTGGGCGGTCGAGTACGACGGAGAAGATATTCACGGCTTGCGGTGCGCTGAATTCGGGTCCCAGGAACATCAGCGGCAGGCTGCTGTAGAGGGCTTTGGATAACAAGCGCTCGTGGACCGCCGCAACCAGGCTGTTGTGGTCGAAGGGCAGTTTTATCGAACCGCTGGCGACGCCTTTGAGCGGGAAAAAGCCCTGGTGCTCGGCCAGTAGGACTGTATCGCTGACGATCGCCAGGTAGAACGTCGACGATGACCAGCAGCGCGGATCGCGGAATGCGTCGCCGACGGTGCCGACTTGTTCGATCCAGGCCAATGGCATGCCGACTTTGCTGGAGTTACGCAGGCGCTCCACGGCGTCGTTCAGCGTAAGATCTTCCACCCCCCCGTTGACCACGATCCCTGGCAGCGCCCAATGACCGGCGAACGGCTCGGCTTCGCGCCGGTTCAGGAGGATTTCCAACGCCTGGGTGTCCCGGCAAAAGCGCAGCACACACAGGTCGATGGTGTGCAGATAGTCGCGCGCGGGGGCTGTGGGATTGGGCATGTCAGGTTCCGTGGGCAGCATAAAGGTCATAGTTTAACGGGTTCATGCCGGGTGCCATCCAGTGAATGGGAAGCGGCTTGCCCAAGGCCAGGCGTTCTCGAAGCGCCGTGCTGTGCACGTGGATCTTTTCCTCTACACAGAGGATGGAAAAACGCTCCAGCAGTTCCTGGCCGCGATAGAAGGTCGGCAGCAGCGCCGCAACATCCTCGCCCACCACCAAGGCTATTCGTTTGCCGTCCAGGGCCAGGCTGTCGGCGAGGTGGGCGAGCAGGGTGTAACTGTAGATGGCGCCTTCAACCCCGCGTGCCACGACTTGCTCCACCCGACTGGCCCGCACTTCGGCGCAACACAGCGGTTGGATGCGCTCGACGATCGATTCCAGCCATTTCAGGCGAATCTCATAGTCGACCATCCGCTTGCTGTAGGGATGCCTGAAGCTGGGGGCCACCAGGAGCCGCCTGGCTTGGAGCGAAGCCTCGATCATCACCTGGGCGTGACCGGCGTGAGGTGGGTTGAAGGCCCCGCCATAGAGAGCGATCTCGAACATGGCTCATCTCCATTTGGTACATGACGTGTACTCTACCAGCAAAATTTTCGATTGGGCAACTCCCCCGGTTCATTTCATAAAGGCTATCTGGCTCCAGAAATATTTTGAGTCGGTGGCTTGTTATGAAAGTACACATCATGTACTTTTGTGCCCATGAAGAGGAGAGACCCAGCATGAACAGCCTGACCCGCAAGACTGCTTCCTTCGATGTCGACGCACAGAAGAGCTTCACACCGCTTTGCCCTGATGAGCTGCCCGTGCCCGGTG
Source organism: Pseudomonas sp. SMV71 (assembly GCF_052042015.1). Taxonomy (NCBI): domain Bacteria; kingdom Pseudomonadati; phylum Pseudomonadota; class Gammaproteobacteria; order Pseudomonadales; family Pseudomonadaceae; genus Pseudomonas; species Pseudomonas sp. SMV71. Next base: position 125,263 of record NZ_JBKGGU010000008.1, read on the forward strand.
GCGATCGGATCGGTGGTGAGCTGAATTTCATGGCGTCGCTGTCCAGCCTGCGCATCGGCAGCAAGGACGCCCACACGCCCCTGGCCCCATGGGTGGTTGCCGAGCACTCACAGATGCTCGTGCCGACCGGGCTCGAGCACGCCGACATCACCTGGGTCAGCCACTGTGTCCCCGGCACCGAGGGTTTCACCCTGCTGGACGAATTGCCGACCCCCTACGATTACGACTATTTCGTCTGGAAAGGCGTGGAACCGGACCTGCACCCATACGGCGCCTGCTACCACGACTTGCACGGCAAGTTGTCCACAGGAGCCATCGAGTACTTGAAAGGCCAGAGTGTGGAGCAGGTGATTGTCGGTGGGCTGGCGCTGGATTTTTGCGTCAAGACCACCGCGCTGCAACTGGCCGCGGCCGGCTTCAAGGTGATCATTCACCTGCCGGCCTGCCGGGCTATCAGCGAGGAGGGCGCAACCCAAGCCATTCAAGACTTGCAGCAGGCGGGGGTTCAGGTTGCCGCGACCCGCGAAGAAACCATCCGCCTGGCAAGCAAATAAGGAGCGAACATGGACAGTGCATTCGATTCAAGCAGCGGCGTTATTCAGAGTCTCCTGGATACCGACTACTACACCTTCACCATGATGCAGGCGGTCTTGCACCAGCACCCGAACGTGGAGGTGGAATATCAATTCATCGTGCGTTCCAAGGAACGGCTCGGCCACCTGATTCCCGACATTCGCGTGGAACTGGAAAAGCTTGCCGGTTTGCAACTGCGCGAGGGAGAGCAGCGGTTTCTGTTCAATAAGCGTTTCCGTGAATACCTGACCCCGGACTTCGAACAATTCCTCGGCCTGTTTCGCTTCAATCTGCGCTACATCCACGTGTCGGAAGTCGATGGCCAACTGCACATTCGCGTCCGTGGTCCGATGTTGCACTGCATCATGTTCGAGCAACCGGTCCTGGCGATGGTCAGCGAACTGCGCAACCGTGAAAAATATCCCGAAGTCGAGCTGGCCGATGTCACCCGCAAGCTGTACCAGAAGTTTGAATGGTTGGAAAAAAACGCCAGTCGGGAAGAATTGGCCGAGTTTCGTGTTTCGGATTTCTCCACCCGCCGGCGGCTGTCGTTCAGGGCTCAGCGGGAAGTGGTGAATGTGATGCGCAGCGATTTCCCCGGGGTGTTTGTCGGCACCAGTAACGCCCACCTGGCCTATGAATTCGATCTCCCGCTGATCGGCACCATGGCCCACCAATGGCTGATGGTGCACCAGCAACTGGGGCGGCTACGCGAGAGTCAGAACGCGGCGCTGGAAAACTGGGTGCGCGAGTACCGTGGCCGGCTCGGTATCGCGCTGACGGACTGCATCAGCACCGACTTCTTCCTCAAGGACTTCGACCTGTACTTCGCCAAGCTCTATGACGGCCTGCGCCAGGACTCCGGTGACCCGATCGTCTGGGCTGACAAAGTGCTGCGGCGCTACCACGAGCTGGGTGTCGATCCACGCACCAAGGACCTGATGTTCTCCGACGGCCTGAATTTCGAAAAATGCCTGCCGATCCTGCGTCATGTGCGTGGCAAGGCCCGGTTCGGGTTTGGCATGGGCACCAGCCTGGCCTGTGATGTCGAAGGGGTCGAGCCGCTGAGCATCGTCATGAAACTGGTACGCGTCCACGGCGAGCCGGTGGTGAAGTTCTCCGATGACCCGATCAAGAATGTCTGCGAAGACGCTTCATTTCTGCGCTATGCCGCGCAAGTGTTCAACGTCGCCCTCGCCAATCCACAGCTGGGAGCCTGATATGACTTCGCTTCTGCAAGAGAGCATCGCCCGGGAACTGGGTATCGACCGCCAACTCAAACCGGGTGGCGAACAGGCCGAGATTGCCCGTCGCGTCGGGTTTATCAAGCAGGTGTTGCTTGAGTCGGGCTGCAAATCCCTGGTATTGGGTATCAGCGGTGGCGTCGACTCGCTCACGGCCGGGCGCCTGTGCCAGTTGGCAGTGGAGCAACTGCGCAGTGAAGGCCACGAAACACGTTTCATCGCGGTCCGTCTGCCCTACAAGACCCAGGCCGACGAGCACGATGCCCAGGCCTCGCTGGATTTCATCCGACCGGATCTGATCACCACCAGCAACATCGCCGCTTGTGTCGACGGGTTGATGGACAGTATCGCCATCGAGGGTTTGCAGCCTTCGGCCGAACTGACCGACTTTGCCAAAGGCAACGTCAAGGCCCGGGCCCGGATGCTGGCGCAGTATGCCATTGCCAATTTCAGCAATGGCCTGGTGGTCGGCACCGATCATGGGGCAGAGGCGGTGATGGGTTTTTTCACCAAGTACGGCGATGGCGCATGCGACCTGGCCCCGCTGTCCGGATTGACGAAGACCCAGGTGCGTTTGTTGGCCGACGCGTTGGGCGCCCCCGCGCAGCTGGTACGCAAGGCCCCGACCGCTGACCTGGAAGACCTGGCACCGGGTAAATTGGATGAAACGGCATACGGCTGCAGTTACGAGGAAATCGATGGTTACCTGATGGGCGAACAGGTGTCGCCCCAGGCGCAACAGATCATCGAACGCGCCTACCTCAAGACCGCCCACAAACGCGCGCTGCCGCGAGTCCCGGCATTTTGAATGAACAATCCTTGGATGGAGTGGCTGGATGACACAGGCAATCAGTACCAAAGACCGCGTACGCATCAAGCACGTCGAAGTCCTCTCGGACAATTGGTACGTGCTGCGCAAGACCACCTATGACTACCTGGGTCGCAACGGCCAATGGCGCGAGCTGACCCGCGAGACTTACGACCGGGGCAACGGTGCGACGATCCTGCTGTACAGCAAGGCCAAGCAGACCGTAGTCCTGACCCGGCAATTCCGTTTCCCGGCCTTCGTCAACGGCTACGACGAGCTGTTGATCGAAACCTGCGCCGGCCTGCTGGACAACGACGACCCTGACACCTGCATCCGCAAGGAAACCCAGGAAGAGACCGGCTATATCATCCAGGACGTGCGCAAGGTGTTCGAGGCTTTCATGAGCCCAGGGTCAGTGACTGAACGGGTGCACTTTTTCGTCGGCGAATACTTCGACGAGGACCGAAAGCATGAAGGTGGTGGCCTCGAAGAGGAGGGCGAAGAGATCGAGGTGCTGGAAATGCCCCTCGACCAGGCCTTGGGCATGATCGAAACCGGCGAGATCTGCGACGGCAAGACCATCATGCTATTGCAGTACGCCAAGCTGCATCGGTTGCTGGACTGACCCCGGTGCAGACCTCAGGGTGTCGGCTCAACTGGACTGGACCTCGCCCTCGTCCTGCATGTCATCCAGGTACTCCGGCTGGTCCGCCTGATCGAGCGGCTCGGTCACGACGCTGAAATCGCTGATCTCGATAGCTCCAACGCCATGGCCGAGCAGGTGAAAGGAAAACGCCTTGCGCGGTTGCGGGTTGTCGAAGCTGATGTTCATCACTAGCGGCTGCTCGGGCGTGACCGCTACGTCGGTCGGCAAATCCATCGGTACATCGCGTTCGAACTCCTTGGCCTTGAGAGATATGTACGCAGCATGCTCCGGCTCCAGGGCGCGGATGGTCAGGCTGACACGGGTCTGCGAACCCTTGGGCATCTCCAGGTATTGAGCGCCGATCAGGTTATCGGTCCAGTCGTTGGTGACCTGGGCCGGCAGTGGAATCTTGTCCGCGCTGCCGAACTGGTAATGCTGGTTCAGCGGCGTAGGTGAAAGGGTCTGGCCCAGGGCCGCGGCGCGGGCGTCGATCAACCGGGCACGCTGGCCGCTGAATTGTCCGGCGTAATTGGCGTGATCGGCGATAAAGCCTTCGCTGGTGTAGTCACGGCAACGTTGCTGGAAATCGCATTCGGTGAACCGGCCCTTGCCATCGTGATAGCGCAGCTTGCCATTGGTGAATGACATGATTTCCCGACCTGTCTGGTAGTCCCGGAACATCGAGCGGCCGGACAACGAGCTGGGCACTGCAAAGCCGAAGTAATCGAGGATCGAGGCGCTCAGGTCGACATGGCCGTAGACGCCGTTCTTGATTCGGGGCAATGGTTCCGGGGCCAGGGTCAGGTTGAACCCCCAGGAGGACGCCAGGCGCACATCATCGATGCCGTGGGATTCGTCCGAGGTGATGACCACCAGTGTGCTGTCCAGGATGCCCTGACGCTCCAGGCCAGCCAGGAAGCTCTCCAGCGCGTCATCCAGGTAACCGACGGCGGCCTGTTTGGCGGTGTCGTAGCGTTGCAGATAGTCATCCGGCGCCGAGTACGGCTGGTGGGTGCCCACGGTCAGCAGAGTGAGCATCCAGGGTTTGTCCGCCTGTTGCAGTTGTGCGACGTAATCCAGTGCGCCCTCGAAGAAAGTCTTGTCATCCATACCCCAAGGGAATTGCAGGTAGGCCGGTCGGGTGAACCAGTCCATGCCCAGGGTCGTGTCGAAGCCGATGTGCGGCATGATCCGGTCCTTGGCCATGAACCGCAGGCCGGCGCCCTGCAGGAAGTGGGTAGAGAACCCGTTCTGGCGTAACTGGGCCGGCAGGCAGGCCTGGTTGCGCTGGGTCTGGTTGAGCATTTCGACGCCTTTGGGCGTGCCGTCGTCGAGCTTGTCGTAGTCGCCACACAGCATCGCGTAGAGGCCGCGAATGGTCTGATGGCTATGCAGGACGTAATCAGGAGTGTTCATGCCACGCTCGGCCCAGGCACTGAGGTGCGGCATCAGGTGTTCCTGATAGCGGCTATTCAAGGCCTGACGGTTGGCCTTCACATAGGCTCCGGGAATACCCTCCAGAGCAATGATCAGGACGTTGCGGGCGGTCCCGGATGCGGCGAGCAGTTTTTCCCCATTCAGGTCCAGTCGGGTCAGCCCCTGCATGGGCGGGGCCGGATCCACCGCATCGCCGTCGAGCCATTGCTGGGCCCGTTCCTGCCCGGCGACGATGCCCGCCGCGACCAGTTGGTGTGGCAGGTTGAATACGTTCCACTGGTCCGCCTCGCTCGGCCGCCAGGATTGCACGGCGCTGTGAACCAGCAATAGCGTCACCGGCAATGCCCAGGCGTGGCGTGGCAAGCGCGCCTGCCGGGAAGGGTGACCGGTCCAGCGGACCACCAGCCAGAGGGCCAGCGCCACCAGTTGGATCGCCGCCAGCCAGGGATGGGCGAAACCGCCGCTGGTGGAGTTCTCGACGAACTGCGGATCGAACAGATAATGCAGGTCCGAGGGATTGGGCATCCGCCCGACGGCGCTGACCAACTCGATGCTGGCGAGCATCAACGTACTCCAGGCCAGCAACACCGGCAATGCCAGCCACCAGGGGCGACGGTGGAGCAACACGACCAGCAAACCACCAATGCCCAGGTCCGAGAGGTAGCCCAAGGGGTCGGACCAACCGAGTGCCAGGCGTAGGGTGATGGGGACCAGCAGTACGCAGCTGGCCAGGGCGATGAGAGACGTACTCGAACGGGAAAAAATGGAATTCACTAAAACAGGCCTTTCAGTTCAAGCCAAACCATGGGGTTGCACACGTACCCTGTGGGAGCGAGCCTGCTCGCGATAGCGGTGTGTCAGCCAACATGCATGGATGTTGTTCCGACGCCATCGCGAGCAGGCTCGCTCCCACAGGGTTTTCCTTCAGTCATTGAGCGCGATGGTACCAAGCACCGCCGCACTGGGCGGCGCCAATCTCCTGGTGTCCGGCTGCGCCAGGCTGTGGTTCACTGGTCCGGGCCTCTACACTGGGCGTGTGGCGCTGCTTCGAGGTGTTTAGAAAACTTGTATCAGGATTTCTCATCGGGGGATGGATGGACAGGTTCCAGGAAATGCAGGTCTTTGTCGCAGTCGCCCAGGATGCGGGCTTTTCGGCCGCAGCGCGGCGCCTGGGGTTGTCGGCGGCCAGCGTGACGCGGGCAGTGGCGGGGCTTGAACAACGCATCGGTACGCCGCTGTTGGTGCGCACCACACGCAACGTTTACTTGAGCGAAGCCGGCCAGCGTTTTCTCGATGACAGTCGGCGGATTCTCGCGGACTTGCAGGAGGCCGAGGATTCGGCGGCCGGCAGCCACGTACAGCCGCGAGGGCAACTGACGATTACCGCGCCGGTATTGTTCGGTCAGTCGTTCGTCACGCCGGCGCTGGTCGACTACCTGCAACGGTTTCCGGAAGTCTGCATCAATGCGCTGCTGTTGGACCGCACGGTCAGCATGGTGGAGGAGGGCATCGACGTGGCGGTGCGCATTGGCGAACTTCCGGACAGCAACCTGCACGCCATCCGTGTGGGCGAGGTGCGCCGTGTGGTGTGCGGTTCGCCTGGATTTTTTGCGCGCCACGGACGGCCCGAGCATCCTCAGGACCTCGAGCGGATGCCGGTGGTGGCGTCTTCGGCCATCGGCCAGATCAAGAACTGGACCTTCATCGACGCAGGCCAGGCTATGGCCGTCCGGCCCCTGCCGCGCCTGGTAGTGACCGCCAACCAGGCGGCGATTACGGCCGCCTGCCAGGGGCTGGGCATGACCCGGGTCCTGTCGTACCAAGTGGCGGGCAATGTGGCGGCCGGCGAACTGGAAATCGTCCTGGCTGAATTCGAGCTGCCGCCGCTGCCCATCCATGTCGTCTATCAGGGCGGCCGCAATGCGCCGGCGCGGGTGCGCAGTTTTGTCGATTTCATGGTCAGCGCCTTGCGTGAACATGCGGCCTTGAGCGGTTGAATTGATTGTTTCATGAGACGAAACGATGGATTGCATTTGCGGGTGATTCTCCTGGTTTCGCCCACGGAGCAAGATGACTCCATCGACGCCGTTGTGCTGATGGCGTCACTCTCAGCGGAGTTGACCATGAAACCTATCAAGCACTACCACTTCCCACTTTCCGGCCATTCGCACCGTGTCCAACTGATGCTTTCGTTGCTTGAGCTGCCGGTCGAAGTGGTTTTCGTCGACCTGGCCAAGGGCGCCCACAAGTCGCCTGAATTCCTGGCGATCAATGCGTTTGGCCAGGTACCGGTCATCGACGACGACGGCGTGGTGCTGGCGGACTCCAACGCCATCCTGGTGTACCTGGCGACCAAGTATGGCAAGGACCGCTGGTTGCCGACCGACCCGATCGGTGCCGCCCGGGTGCAGCGCTGGTTGTCGGCAGCTGCCGGGCCGATCCACGCCGGGCCTGCGACGGCGCGATTGATCACGGTGTTTGGTGCGGCCTACAACGCCGAGGACGTGATCGCCCGTGCCCACGGCCTGTTGAAAGTGGTGGATCAGGAACTGAGCACCAGCCGCTATCTGGCCGGTGATGTGCCCACCATCGCCGATATTTCCGCCTACACATATATCGCTCACGCGCCGGAGGGCAATGTGTCGCTGGATGATTACGCGAACGTTCAGGCCTGGCTGGCGCGGATCGAAGCCTTGCCGCATTTTGTGGGCATGCCGCGTACGGTCGTGGGGTTGCAGCGGCACGCCTGAAACAACTGAAATTTCCTGTGGCGAGGGAGCTTGCTCCCGCTGGGCTGCGCAGCAGCCCCAACAAGCAGCTCCTCGGTAGTTGGTTCATGTTGCGGCGTGACATCAAAGGTCTGCTGCGCAGCCCAGCGGGAGCGAGCTCCCTCGCCACGGGGATTTGTGGCGCATCCTGATCCTAGGCATAGGACAGCGCCCGCTCCTCCAGCATTTCTTCATACAGCCGCACCCATCTGCGTCCCATTTCTTCGGAGGTGAACAGCTGACGGTAGCGGGCTTCGGCCTTCTGGCCCATGGCTCGGGCCTGGTCAGGGTTTTCCCACAGAGTGCGCATTGCCTCGCGGAACGCCTCGGGGTTACTGGGAGGCACCACCAGCCCGGTTTCGTCGTGGATGTTGATGTAGCTGGTGCCGGTGCCGATTTCACTGGAGATCATTGGTTTACCGAACATCGCGCCTTCGAGCAGGGAAATGCCGAAGGCCTCCGAGCGCAGGTGCGAGGGGAATACGATGGCGTAGCTCAGCTCCAGTAGCGCCACCTTGTCTTCGTCCCCCAGGCGTCCGAGGAAATGCAGGTTGCGCAGGCCCAGTGCCTTGGCCTGGGCATGCAGTTGCTTCTCCAGCGGGCCGGCACCGACGATGACCACCGGATAGTCCACGCCTTCAAGGGCATCGAGCAGAATGTGCAGGCCTTTGTAGTAGCGCATCACGCCGACGAACAGGAAGAAGCGTTCGCCCAGTTTGGCCTTCCACCTCGCCATGCGCTCGCTGTCAGGCTGTGGATAACTGGTCTTGTTGAGGCCGTAGGTGATGACTCTGGTTTTATCCGGGTAATTCTTGAGCACATCGCTGGTGTGCACGTAGTTCGGCGATGCCGCGACGATGCGATCGGCGCCGTCCAGGAAGCGGCGCATCAAGGGCCGATACAGCGTCAGCAGATGGCGCTGGCGGACAATGTCCGAATGGTAAGTGACGACGTAGGGTTTTTTGATGGCGCTGCAAAAGTGCACCACGTCCATGAATGGCCAGGGAAAGTGATAGTTGATCACGTCGGCTTCGGCGGCCAGCTCGCGGAATTTTCTGAAAACGCTGTAGGAGAACCCGGTGGAGGCGAGTTGGAAATCCATGCGAGCCTGATGCACGACATGCTGCCGGATCTTCATCGGCCCGGGGTCTGGCCGCCCGCTCAGGGTCAACACGGTGTTATCGATAGCCAACCGGTCGGTGCTATCGCACAGCTGAAAGATCACCTGTTCGATGCCGCCCATGGAATCAGGCAGGTAGGTTTTGTAAAAGTGCAGGACTCGCATTCAACCCCCCAAGGCCTGGCGATACGCTGCAGCGGTCAACTTCGCGCAACGTTCCCAAGAAAACAGCGTCGCTTGTTGCAATCCGGCCGCCCGGCACGCCTGCCAGTGCTGCCGGTCTTCGATCAACCGCAGCATAGCCTCCCGCAGTTCCTGGGGATCGTCCGGTTCACAATAGTTGCCGGCTGGCCCCGCCACTTCGGGCATTGCCGAGCAGCGGGTGGTGATCACCGGCGTGCCGCTGGCCATGGCTTCGAGCACCGGCAGGCCGAAGCCTTCGTAGCGCGACGGAAAAACCAGTGCTCGTGCGCCGGCCAGCAACTGGGCCACCTGTTCGTCCGGTAAGTAACCAGCCAGACATACGTGGCCGTCGGCCAGGGCGCTTTTCAATTCGGCGTTGAGCTGCGCCTGCTGCCATCCGCTCATTCCAACGATAAACAAAGGGAAGGCCTGGCGCACCGACTCGGGCAAGGCTGCGTGGGCTCGCAGGGCGAGCGACAGGTTCTTGCGCGGCTCCAGCGTACCGACGCACAGTAAATAGCGACCCGCCTCCAACCCGTGGGCCTTGAGCACGCCGTCGATAGCCTCGGGTTCACGAGGGTGGAAACGTGCCGAGATGCCCAGCGGGGCAACTCGCAGGCGTTCGGCTGGCAGACCGAAGTGCTGCCGGACTTCATCGGCGATGAACTGCGAGTCCGTCAGGATCAGTCGTGCCTGTTCCACGGCGTGGCCCAACCTGCGCTCGATTTCCCTGAGCCGGGCTGGCGGTTGCGTTTCGGGATAACGCAGGTGAGTCAAATCATGCAGGGTCATCACGGTCGGACCGTCGAAGGCCAGCGGCCACAGGCTGGGCTCGTGGTACAGGTCGATGACCTGGGAACGGCGCTGATCGAAGCGTTTCTGTTCAAGCCAGCGACGCGCCCGATAGGCCCCCGGAACCTGGCGCAGCAGTGGGCCCAGGCGCGAATAGCCCGGCATGGCGGCTTGCGGCAACTGCGAACTCCAGCCCCAGCCGTGAAACAGAGACAAGTGCACATCTGGTTCCCGGGTCAGGGCCATTGCCAGTTCCGCCACGTAATGGCCGATTCCGGTACGAGGGGCCTGGAGAATCCGGGCGTTGAAGGCTATCCGCATACCGTTTCCCGGTCGGAGGCAGTAGTCGTCACGTGATGTTCGATGCGTTCCACCAGTTGCTCACTGGCCTGGCGCCAGCTCAGCCATTGCCATTGGTTCAGAGGGCGAGCTGCCGGAAAAATCCCGCTGAGCTCCATGCCGGTGACCAGGTCCGCCAGGCTTTGCGGGTCATCGAGGTCGAAATAGACCATGAAGTCGCCGCCGATCTCCCGAAACACTTCGATGTCACTGCCCATCGCCGGCAGGCCGCGTTGCATGGCTTCGACCAGGGGCAGGCCGAAGCCTTCCACGTAGGATGGGAACACCAGTGCGGTGGCATGCTGGTAGGCATGTTCGAGGCTTCGGTCCGAAAGATTGTTGAACATGAACAGGCGTTTGTTGAGTTGCGGATGACGTTCGATCCGTTCGATCAGGGCTTCGCATTTCCAGCCGATTTTCCCGACGATGCACAACCGTGCCCGTGAGCCGGACGCCCAGGCGCGTTCAAAGGCGTCGAGCAGATACGCATGGTTTTTGCGCGGCTCGATGGTGCTGACCATCAGAAATACCGGCTCGGGTTTCTCGAGCATTCGCTGCAGATCCTGGTCGACCTTGAGGTTGGGGTCCACCAGATCCAGTTCGCTACCCAAGTGGAAATAGTCGAACCAACGTTCTTGTGCTTGCTGTGCGCCGATGCGCCGTACCAGTTCCTCGCGCACCTGGTCGCGGATGGTGGTGGAAATAGCCATGTAGCCGTCGGCGGTGCGGGCGATCCAGTCGAACCAATGGTTGAATACCTTGACCAGCCCTGCGTCGCAGAATTGCGGATGAGTCAGAGGGATCAGGTCGTAGATCACGGAGATGATCCCGACGCCGTCGCGCTTGAGCCGTTCGGCCAAGGGGAAAAAGCCGGAGTGCCACGAGGAATCCAGTAACACCAGCTGGTCACCTGCACGGTGTTGCAACGGTACGCTGCGTGCCGGGGCTTGTTCGCGGGTGAGGACACGGTCGATCAGCCGGATCGGGATGCTCAGACAGGCCACGGCGAATAACCGGCAGCCCCAGTACAACAGACGACGGGCCCAAACGGATTGGCTGAAGGGGCGCCGCCGTTCGAGGGTTCGCTGCCTTAGCCAGAAGAGATTGGCGAACTGTTGCAGCTTTGCCCGCAGGCCGGCCAGGTCCAGGCCCTTTGCAGGCAGCGGCGCCAGGCTTTTCACTTCGTACAGCTCACCCTGCAGCATCACCACTGGAATGCATTCGCGCTGCTGGTCTTTGGCCGGTAGCTCGCGAATCACATTGCGCACTACCCGCTGAATGCCGGAGTTGTCACTCGGGTGATCGTACACGTAGGTGCAATCCACCAACAGGCGAGTCATGGCAACTCCTTTTGCGCAAGCGCTTCGACGGCAGGCCGGCTGGAACGCTGGATGCTGGTCCGGGCCGCTAGCCACGAACAGCCAACGAAATCTTCCTGGCGATTGTTGATCACGTGAAAAACCAGTCCATAGTCGCGCCACTCGAAATTGCGGTCCAGATGCGAATCCAGTCGCGACAGGCTCAGGGCAACGGAATAGTTGCCCTTGCCCAGGCGCATGTCGAAGCTGAAGCGGAAGGTGATGCGTTCGCCGGCCACCAGGTCGGTGACGGCCTGGTCCTGGCGATGGGTATTGATGCCGTACATGGGCTGGCCGAGGCGGTCCTTGATCAGGAAGCCCAGCACCAGCCGCTCGATGTCCTTGCGGATCTCGACCCGCACCTGCAATACCATCGGTTGGCCAATCTCGGCCACTTCCACCGGCTGGCCGTGGCTGTCGAGCAGTTGTACATCGAGAATACCGGCCTCGCCGGTGCCGGAAATCGTCCGCACCTGGCCGTTGGCGAGCATTTCCTGGCGCACGATCTGACCTTCGCGCTGGGCCAGCATCGCGTTGTAATAGTCCATCACTTCTTCGGGCCTGCCGTGCATGGCCATGCGTCCGTTTTCGAGCAGGATCGCGCTGTCGCAGATCGACTGGATTGCCGAACGGTCATGGGACACGATCAGCAAGGTCGTGCCGGCTTTGCGGAAGCTGCGGATGCGCTCGAAGCTCTTGTGCTGGAAGTAGGCGTCGCCCACCGACAGCGCTTCGTCGACGATCAGAATATCCGGTCGCCGGGCAGTGGCGACGCTGAAGGCCAGGCGCATCTGCATGCCGCTGGAATAGGTGCGCACCGGTTGGTCGATGGCCTCGCCAATTTCGGCAAACCCTTCGATCTGCGGCATCAGTGCCTGGATTTCTTCTACCTGCATGCCCAACAACTGACCGGCCATGAACGCGTTCTGGCGGCCCGTGAAGTCCGGGTGAAAACCCATGCCCAATTCCAGCAATGCGGCCACGCGACCTCGCACCTCGATGTGGCCGCAGGTGGGTTGGGTGGTGCCGGTGATCATCTTGAGCAAGGTGCTTTTACCGGCGCCGTTGACCCCGACGATGCCAACGGCCTCGCCAGGCTGGATCTCGAAATCCACGCCTTGCAGGATCCAGTGCAACTGATGACGTGGAGGGGAAAACGGAATCGCCCATTCGAACAGCCGGCTCCAGCGATTCGGATACTGCTTGTAGGCCTTGCCCAGGCCACTGACGCGCAAATGTCCCATCAGAGTTCGTCCACCATCTCACCGCCGCGCTGACGGAACATCCGCAAGCCCACGGCGCACAACAGCAGGCCGACCACCAGCAGCGGCGTCAGCGAACCCCAGGCCGGCCACTGGTTATACAGGAACAGGTTCTGGTAGCTCTGCATCAGGGCGGTCATGGGATTGAAGACGAGCAGTTGCTGGACCGATGGCGGAAGAATCGTCATCGGATACACGATCGGCGTCAGCCAGAACCAGAATTGCAGGAAAATCCCGAACAGCTGGCCGACGTCGCGGAAAAACACATTGAGAATTCCCAACAGCATGCCCAGCCCGGCGGCGAACATCACTTGCAGGGCCAGCAACGGCACTAACGCCAGTAGGCTCAAGCCCGGCAGGCGACCGGTGATCAGCAGGAAGCCGAGAAACAATCCGAGGATGATCGCAAAGTTGATCCCGGCATTGAGCAGCACGATCACCGGCAGACAGATCCGGGGAAAGCTGATTTTTTTCAAAAGGTTGGCGTTTTCCAGGAACATGCCCTGGCTGCGGGTGGTGATTTCCGCGAACAGCCCCCAGGTCAGAAGCCCGGCACACAGGTAGACGCTGTAGGCCATGCCGTCTTCTACCCCTGGCAGGCGCGCGCGCATGATGTGGGAAAAAATCACCGTGTAGACCAGGATCATCGACAGCGGGTTGAGCACTGTCCACAACGCGCCGAACAACGAGTTGCGATACCGCGCCTGGAACTCGCGCTTGACGCTGCCGAGGACGAAGCCGCGGTAGCTCCACAGTGTGCGCTGCAATGCCAGCAACATCATACGACCCTGCCGTAGTGATCCTCGAAGCGCACGATGTCGTCTTCGCCCAGGTATTCACCGCTCTGGACTTCGATGATGACCAGGTCGATCACGCCGGGGTTCTCCAGGCGATGCTTGTGGCCGGCGGGGATGAACGTCGATTCGTTCTTGGCCACCAGGTGCGAACCCGAGCCGTTGTTGGTGACCTTGGCCATGCCTTCGACCACTACCCAATGCTCGTTGCGGTGGTGGTGCATCTGCAGCGACAGCGACGCGCCGGGCTTGACCACGATGCGCTTGATCTTGAAGCGGCGGCCTTCCTCGAGCACGGTGTAACTGCCCCAGGGGCGGCTGACCGTACGGTGCAGGCGATAGGCTTCGTGGTCCTTATCCTTGAGTTGCCGTGCCACGCGGCGTACGTCCTGGGCGCGGTCGGCGTGGGCCACCAACACGGCGTCTGCGGTGTCGATGATGATCAGGTTTTCCACGCCCAGAGCGGCCACGAGGCGGTCCTCGCCCTGGACAAAGTTGTTCTGGCTGTCGATGAACAACGCCTCGCCCGTGGCGCGGTTGTTCCGGGCATCGGCGGGCACCAGGTCAGCCACGGCGTTCCAGGAGCCGATGTCGCTCCAGTCAAATGAGGCTGGAATCACCACGACGTTGGTGGAGCGCTCCATCAAGGCGTAGTCGATGGAGATGTCCGGCATGTCGCTGAAATGGCTCGCGGACAACTCCTGTTGCACGCAGCCTGAAGTCTCCACGGCTGTGCTGGCCGTAACGCAGACCCGCGCCTGCTCCAACAGCTCGGGTGCGTGGGTTTGCAGCTCCGCCAGCAGGGTCTTGACGCAAAAGCAGAACATCCCGGAATTCCACAGGAACCGGCCACTTTCCAGGTAATGGGTGGCGGTCTGCAGATCCGGTTTTTCAACGAAACGCACGACCCTGGCCGCGCCCTTGGTATCCAGCGGCTCGCCGCGCTCGATATAACCGAAGCCGGTTTCGGCGGCCGTGGGCAGTACGCCGAAGGTCACCAGGTGCCCGCTCTTTGCCAGTTCCACTGCATGCTCCACGGAGGACCTGAACGCGGCCTCATCCCGGATCAGGTGGTCGGCGGGCATTACCACCAGGATCGCATCGTCGCCGTGCAGCGCTTGTACCGCCAGGGTCGCGGCGGCGATGGCCGGCGCGGTGTTACGGCCGGTCGGTTCCAGCACGAAATGCCCGCGATGCCGTTGCAGCTGGGCGCTTTGATAATGGTCGCGGCTCTGGAAGTAGTACTCGCGATTGGTCACGGTGACAATATCGCCGCGACCGTCGAACAGCCCGGCGGCACGACGATACGTCTTGCCCAGCAGCGACTGGCCGTCGGGCAGGATCATGAAGGGTTTCGGATGGCCTTCGCGGGACACCGGCCACAGCCTCGTCCCGGCACCGCCGGAAAGAATCACGGGAATGAGCATGGCCTACTCCTTGGCAACGCGTTTCATATCCGCATCCATCATCATGCGGATCAGGGTGTCGAGATCGGTCCTGGGCTTCCAGCCCAGGACCCGCTGGGCCTTGGCCGGGTTGCCGAGCAGCACTTCGACTTCGGCCGGGCGGAAAAACGCCGGGTCGATCTTCACGTAGTCGCGGTAATCCAGGCCCACATGCTCGAAGGCAATTCTGCACATCTCGCGCACGGTGGTGGTGATTCCGGTGGCCACCACGAAATCGTCGGGCTTGTCCTGCTGCAACATCAGCCACATGGCTTCGACGTAGTCACCGGCAAAACCCCAGTCGCGCTTGGCGTCGATATTGCCCAGGCGCAGTTCGGTCTGCTTGCCCTGCTTGATGCGCGCAGCGGCGTCGGTGACCTTGCGGGTCACGAACTCGATGCCGCGCAGGGGCGATTCGTGGTTGAACAGGATGCCGCTGCTGGCGTGCAGGCCGAAGCTCTCGCGGTAGTTGACGGTGATCCAGTGGCCGTACAGTTTCGCCACGCCATAGGGGCTGCGGGGGTAGAACGGCGTGTGCTCGTCCTGTCGCTCGGCCTGGATCAGCCCGAACATTTCGCTGGTGGAGGCCTGGTAGAAACGGGTTTCGGGACTGAACTGGCGAATGGCTTCGAGCAGGTGGGTGACCCCCAGCCCGTCGACGATGCCGGTGGTCACCGGCTGGTCCCAGGACGCGGCGACAAAGCTCTGGGCGGCCAGGTTATACACTTCGTGCGCAGCAGACTTGATCACGGCCCGCTGGACCGAGCAGGCGTCAGCCATGTCACCGTCCAGGTAGACGATGTCCTGTTCGATCCCCATCTCTCGCAGCCGCCAGCGCGAATCGCTGCTGCGCCGCGCCACCAGGCCGTGGACCCTGTAACCCTTGTCGAGCAGCAACTTGGCCAGATACGCGCCGTCCTGGCCGGTGATCCCTGTGATCAATGCACTTTTCATTCTTCTTGTACCCGTATCTCCCAGTCGGACAGGATCGCCCGCAAGGATTGTTGTGTTGTTGTTTCAGGCGTCCATCCGGTGGCTTGTCTTAGCTTGGCTTGGCTACCACAGACACGACGCTGTTCTGCGCGGCGAAGACGCGTAGGGTCCTGGATCAGTTGCACATCGACCTGGGCGATGTCTGCCAGTTGTTCGATCAGGTGGCGGATGCTCTGCTCTTGCCCCGAGCAGATGTTGTAGACCTGTCCCGGCGTACCCTTGTCCAGCAAGGCCAGGTAGGCCGCGATCACGTCGCTGACATCCAGAAAGTCGCGGGTCACGTCGATATCGCCCACTTGCAGCCGGGCCGGTTGCAGGCCCTGTTTGATACGGCTGATCTGCCGGGCGGCACTGGCGATCACGAAACTGTCTTTCTGACCGGGGCCAATGTGATTGAACGGGCGCGCCACCAGTACCGGCCACCCTTCGCTCATGCCCCATTGCAGGCTCAGCAGTTCGGCCGAGAGCTTGCTCACGGCATAGGGGTTGCGCGGGGCAGGGGGGTGCCCTTCGGTGATAGGCAACTGGTCTTCGCTGACCTGGCCATAGACATCACCGGAGCTGACATACAGGAAGGTACCGGTGAAACCTCGGGCCTTGAGGGCCTGAAGCAGGTTGAGGGTGCCGAGCAGGTTGATTTGCAGGGTACGCGCCGGGTCACGGAAGGATTCGGGAACGAATGTCTGGCCTGCCAGGTGGATCACGGCGTCGGGTATTTCAGGCCAGAGACCCTCCAGGGTCTTGGCGTCTGTCAGGTCATAGCGGACAGGGACCGATATCACCTGCCACGCCTCGTGGTTTTCCAGATGAGATTTGATGTGACGTCCCACGAAACCGCTGAGGCCCGTAATGAACAGACGTTTTTTCAAGCATCAATCCCCTTCTGTGGACGCTTCACTTATGGCGAGCCGGTGTGGGAAATTTCCGTAAGATCGGGGAAAAATCGCTCATCGATCAGCCTGGAGGCGCGTTTGTTGTAATTGTTTGACGGTCAATCTGTGCCAAATCTGCGGCAATTTCAACAGTGAAAAACGTGACTGGTCAGTTCTCATATTTATAGTCGGTTTATTCGCGCCAGGCGGTTCACGAACCCTTGGCGGATGTGTTTAGAATGCCCCTCGTCACGCTGCCCGCCCCCGCATTTCGGTCTTCGGATCATGTTGTAGGAAAGGGCCACAACAACAAGAACGAGACGGTAACAAGATCATCGACGAATGCGGCTCCGGCCGGTTCGCTCCGTGACTCGGCCGTCGTGAAGAAAGGCTGCCAGGATGGCGGCCCGATGATGGGGTGCCATGAATTTCATTCTTTACTCGGACGTGAACGATCACTCCATCAGCCGTAGCCTCGGCCGCCCGGAGTACAGCTACTACTTCGTCCTCAAGGCTTACCGCCCGGTTCTTGAGAGCCTGGGTCAGGTGCATGTGGTGTCGTCGGTTGCCGAGGTCGATCCTTTGTACCTGACATTGCAGCGAGCCGGGCAGGACTGCCTGTTTCTTTCATTTTCCCCGCCGCACAAGACACCGTTGGATTTGCAGTGCCCGATGGTCTGTGTGGTGGCATGGGAATTCGATTCGATTCCAGCCGAGCATTGGGACGACGATCCTCGCCACGACTGGAGTCGTACGCTGGCCCGCCATGGCCGGGTGATTACGCTGTCCAGTCATACCGCCGAGGCGATCCGGCGGACCCTGGGCGAGGATTTCCCGGTGTTGGTGTTACCGACGCCGCTGTGGGAGCGCTTTGCCGCTGTTCGTGAGCAATATCCGAGTGTGCCGGTGAACCCGGGCGCGGTCCTGCAAATTCGGGGGTGCATCATCGACACCCGCTCCCTCGGGCTTTCGGCCGATGGCCTGATTGCACCGCTCATCGAAGATGAAGCTGTGCCTGAGCCGGTACCCGAGCCTGTGCCCGTTGCCGAGCCGGCGCCGCCTACCTGGCGGCGGCGTGCATTCATCTCTCGCCATTACCTGCGTGAGGTCATTCGTGTCTTTACGCGTAGCGCCGAGCAGGGCCGCTTATGGCAGATCAAGCACAACCTGTTGTGCTGGTATCGTGAAGCGGTCCGCGACCTGATGCCGGTGCCGCTGCGTATTTTGAGCAGCCGGCTGTTGCGAGGGCCGGCAACCCCGCCGGTCCCGGTGTTTGTCGAGCCGCCACCCGAGCCGCCACCACCGGAGCACCCCCAGGCGATCCTGCCAGATACCAGCCAAATCGTGGAGACCCAGGTCAGCGGGGTGGTGTATGTCAGCGTGTTCAATCCCGATGACGGGCGCAAGAACTGGCACCACCTGATCACAGCATTCTGCTGGGCCCTGCGGGACGTCGAGGACGCCACGCTGGTGTTGAAGATGACTCAGAACGACCTGTCGACCTATTACGTCGAGTTGCTCACGTTGTTATCGCAATTGTCGCCGTTCAGTTGTCGGGTGGTGGTGATGCACGGCTTTCTGAAGGACGAACAGTTTGCCCGTTTGTATGGTGCGGCGAGCTTCTACGTCAATGCTTCGCGCTGCGAAGGCTTGTGCCTGCCGCTGATGGAGTTCATGTCCTGCGCCCGGCCGGCCATCGCGCCGGACCACACAGCGATGCGCGACTACATCGACCCTGAGGTGGCCTTTATCGTCAAGTCCAGCCGTGAGCCGACCATCTGGCCGGAAGATTCGCGCATTTTGTATCGTACCCTGCGCCACCGACCGGATTGGGGGTCGTTGAAACTCGCCTATGAGCAGAGCTATGCCATGGCCCGGCACCAACCGCAGGCCTACCAGGCCATGGCCGAAGCAGCGAACGAGCGGATGCGCCGTTATTGCGGCTTCGAGCCGGTGCGGCAGCGCCTGGCGGATTTCCTGGTGCCGCCCGCGGGTGCCGAGCAACTGCCATTCGTCGCCAGCGCAGGTGCGGCCTCATGCTGATCATCATTTATTCGGAAACCAACCAGACCAACATCCTGGAAAACCTCGGCAAGCCTGAATACAGCTATTACTTCGTGCTCAAGGAGTTTCGCCCGGTGCTGGAGCGGCTGGGGCAGGTGGTCGAAGTGACCCGCCCGGACGAGGAAGTCGATCAGCTGTACGCCGAATGCCAGAGACGTGGCGAGGATTGCGTATTCCTGTCCTTTTCTCCACCCCATCGCACCGCCGCTCACTATGCTTGCCCGACGATTCCGGTATTCGCCTGGGAGTTCAGCACCATCCCTACCGAGAGCTGGCAAGGAGAACCCCGACATGACTGGCGGGTGGTACTGAGTGCTACCGGCATGGCGATCACCCATTCCAGCTTCACCGTCAACGCCGTGCGCGAAGTGATGGGAGCGGACTTTCCCGTCATCGCCATCGCGGCCCCCGTATGGGACCGCTTCGCCACCCGAGGCGCACTGCTGGCCCAACGGCCAACGGTCGAGCACCTGCGTCTGCAACTGCGTGGCTTGTTGATCGACAGCCGCACCACCGACCTGCGTCCCTATGGCCCACCGGCGCATCAGGCCGGCACACCGCTGGTGCTCGACGGCCCACCCCAGGATTGCGAGCTGCTGTTGGACGGTGTGGTCTATACGTCGGTGTTCAACCCGTACGACGGGCGCAAGAACTGGAAGGACATGATCAGCGCCTTTTGCACCACGTTCCGCGACGTCGATGACGCCACGCTGGTGCTCAAGCTGACCCACCACGACGTCGCGTCTGCGCTCACCGACATGCTGCATCACGTCTACAAGAACCAGTCCTATCGCTGTCGTATCGTGCTGATCCACGGTTACCTGGCGGATGCGGATTACGAGCGCCTAGTGGAAGCCACCCGCTACGTGGTCAACAGTTCCTATGGCGAAGGGCAGTGCCTGCCGCTGATGGAGTTCATGTCCTGCGGCCGTCCGGCCATCGCACCGCTGAACACGGCGATGGCCGATTACATCGACCACGACAACGCCTTTGTGGTGGACTCCACAGAGGAGCTGACCGCCTGGCCCCATGATCCCCGAGCGGCCTATCGAACCCTGCGCTACGTCACTGACTGGGACTCGCTGTGCTCGGCCTTTCACGCCAGCTATGACGTGGCCAAGAACGACCCCGAGCGTTATCGCCGGATGTCCGCCCATGCCGTGCGCAGCCTGAAGACATTCTGCAGCCAGGCCAACGCCGAGCAGCGTTTGCATACGTTCTTCCAGCAGTTGTCCGAGCGTCGCCGGAGCGCGTCACAGCCATGATCCAGCGATGGCTAGCACGGCTCAGGCCGCCAGTTGAACCTGCGCTGTCACCTACCGACCGCGTTTCGCCCCGTGATGCAGGGCTCTACGATGCGATGCTGGACGGTTGGTTCTGCAATGAGACCGGCGAGTTGCTCAAAGGCTTCGCCTTGGGCGCCGGCGACACTCTGCTGGACGTGGGTTGTGGAGAGGGCGTGGCGACCCTGTTCGGCGTGCGCCAGGGCGCATCGGTGATCTTTACCGACAGCGAGCACGACAAGGTGCGTGATCTGGCGCGCCAGGTCGCAGGGCATAC
Source organism: Pseudomonas sp. SMV71 (assembly GCF_052042015.1). Lineage (NCBI taxonomy): Bacteria > Pseudomonadati > Pseudomonadota > Gammaproteobacteria > Pseudomonadales > Pseudomonadaceae > Pseudomonas > Pseudomonas sp. SMV71. The sequence continues at coordinate 145,521 of NZ_JBKGGU010000008.1, forward strand.
GGGCGCACCGTTCCTGGGATTGGTGAGCAACAGCTTGCCGCTGCCTCTGGCCGATGGCTGTGCGAATAAAATCGTCTGCATGGAAGTGCTCGAGCATATCCACCAGCCGGAACCGTTCATGGCCGAATTGGTGCGCATGGGCCGGCCAGGAGCGCAGTACTTGCTCAGCGTACCGGCACCGGTGGGCGAGCATCTGCAACAGGGCATCGCGCCGCCCGCCTATTTCCAATCGCCCAACCATGTGCAGATCTTCAGCGCCGAACGCTTTGCCGCGCTGGTGGAGGACGCCGGGCTGGTGATCGAGCATCGCCAGGCCAGCGGATTCTTCTGGGTCATGGGCATGATTTTCTTCTGGGCCAGCCAACAGGCGGCCGGGCGCAGTCTTGAAGGCGCCGTGCGCGACCGCATCCAGGCGCCGTACCCGCCTTTGATGGAGCGCTGGGCCAGTGTCTGGCAGGACTTGCTGACGCAACCCGATGGCTTGGCGATCAAACAGGTGCTGGACCGGTTCATGCCCAAGAGCCAGGTCATCATTGCACGCAAACCCGATCCTTCGGCCAGGGGTGGCGCATGAGCAGCAAGCGGATCCTGGACATCGAGTTGCTGCGCGCCATTGCGGTGGGCGGGGTGCTTTTCCATCACATACAGGGCATGTTCCCGGGCGGCTGGCCGCGCCTGACGGCACTGGCCGGTACGTTCCAGCTGTGGTGGGGGGTGGATCTGTTCTTTGCCATCTCGGGGTTTGTCATCGGGCGCAGCCTGATTCCCCAATTGCGTGGTTGCGACAGCTCCCGACAGTACTGGGCCGTGACCCGCGAATTCTGGATTCGCCGGGCGTTTCGTCTGTTGCCGTCGGCGTGGCTGTGGCTGCTGCTGGTGCTGCTGGCAGTGTTCTTCTTCAATCGCTCCGGCGCGTTCGGCAGCGTGCAGGCCAACCTGCAAGCGACCTTGGCCGGTTTCCTGCAATTTGCCAACCTGCGCTTCGCCGACGCCTTCATGCGCTATGAATACGGCGCCAGTTTCGTCTACTGGACGCTGTCGCTGGAAGAGCAGTTCTATCTGATTTTGCCGCTGCTGGTGTTCGTCTCGCGCCGCTACCTGGTCTGGGTGCTGTTGGCGGTGGTCGTGGTGCAGTTCTTTACCTGGCGGGCGCTGTGGCTGTCGGTTATCCGCACCGATGCCCTGGCGCTTGGCGTGCTGCTCTCGATCTGGAGTCTGCGTCCGGGTTATTGGCGCTTGGAGCCCAAATGGCTGCGCTGGCCCGGGTTTGGGCTGGCGTTGATCGTAGCAGCCGGAGGCGTGATGGCCTGGATCGCGACCGAGCGCTTCAACCTGTCTTTCTACCGACTCGGGGCCATCGCGATACTCAGTGCGGTGCTGGTCTGGGTGGCTTCCTATGACCGGGACTATCTGCTGCCTCGGGGCCGATTGAAGACCGCGCTGACCTGGGTGGGCAGTCGGTCCTACGGGATCTACCTGATCCACGTCCCGGTGTTTTTCCTGCTGCGCGAGTTGTGGTTTCGTTTCGCGCCGTTGGGCTCACAGGACCCGGCGAGCCATCCCTGGCTGGCCCTGTCGTGCGCCTTGTTGTTGATCGGCCTGCTGAGCGAGCTCAACTACCGGCTGGTGGAAATGCCCCTGCGCAATCGCGGCGCCCAACTGGTCGGACGCCTGTCCGCCGCCCGAACCCTTCCTGTCTCCGGAGCCCCTTCATGCTGAGCCTTTTGAAGAAACTCACCACGGGCACGCCCGCGCCCGCTACGCCTGCCGCTGATAAGGTCGACCCTTATATGCTCGGGCTGCACGATGCGATGCTCAGTGGCTGGTTCAACCAGCAGACGGGAGAGCTGTTCAGCGGTTTTCCGGTAACGGCTGACGACACGCTGCTGGACGTGGGCTGCGGCGATGGCGGCAACGTGCATTTTTGCGCGATGCGTGGGGCGAAGATCATCATCGCCGACATCGACGCGGCCAAGGTCGAGGCCACGCGCCAGCGCTTGAGCGACACGCCGGCGCGGGGCGTCGAATGCCACGTGACCGACTGCAACCCGCTGCCCCTCGCCGATGCCACGGCGACTCGGGTGGTCTCCACCGAAGTCATCGAGCACGTCGATGACCCGGCGCAGTTTCTCGCCGAACTGGTGCGGGTCGGCCAACCCGGTGCGCTGTACCTGTTGAGCGTGCCGCACCCCAGCTCCGAAGACCTGCAAAAGGACATCGCCGCGCCGGAGTATTTCCAGAAGCCCAACCACATTCGCATCATCAGCGAAGAGCAGTTCAAGGCGATGGTCAGCGAGGCCGGATTGGAGGTGTTGAGCCACAGCCAGTATGGGTTCTATTGGTCGATGTGGATGCTGCTGTTCTGGGAGGCCAAGGTCGACTTCAGCAACGCCGACCACCCGCTGCTCAATCATTGGGCCGACACCTGGCAGGCGGTGCTCGATTCGCCACGCGGGGCGCAGATCAAGCAGGCGCTGGATGCGGTGGTAGCCAAGAGTCAGGTGATTATTGCGCGTAAGCCTGCTTGATCGGGCGATTTCTTGTGGCGAGGGAGCTTGCTCCCGCTTGGGTGCGCAGCGCCCATTACCGAGGCTGCTTCGCAACCTGAGCGGGAGCAAGCTCCCTCGCCACCGGTTTGCTGTCGACCTATGTGGCGGTAATCTGCCGGCCATTTGGGGTGGTGAGGTTTCATGAGATTTGTTTTCCGGCTTTCGCTGGCGCTCGCCGCGTTGCTGTCGGGCGGCTGCGGGCAGCCGACACCGGTCGTTCTAGACCAACAGCTGTATATCTGGCAACGCCAGTGGACGCCGGCTCATGAGTCGGCGCTGCGTCAGAGCCGTGGCGATTTCTCCAGTTTGCGGGTGTTGGCATTGCAGGCGTTCCCTGGGGCAGGGTGGAGCCGCGCACATATCGATCCGGCCTTGCTCAAGGCGGATGGCCGCCCTGTGATTGCCGTGATTCGCCTGGACGGCCAGCTCAAAGCCCTGGATCAGGACGAGGTGATTGCGCAGATTCAGCAAGTCTTGAGCGATTGGCAGGCCCAAGGCCTGGCGCCGGTGGGTGTGGAGATCGACCACGACGCCGGCAACGGCCGGCTGCCGGCCTACGGAAAATTCCTTCACCAACTGCGCCAGGTGTTGCCCGAAAGCTTGCGGCTGAGCATCACGGCGCTGCCGGCCTGGCTCGACAGCCCGGCACTGCCAGGGTTGCTGGCAACGGTAGACAGCAGCGTGTTGCAAGTCCATGCCGTGAGCGACCCACGCCAGGGATTGTTCGATCCGAAACAGGCCCGGCGCTGGGCTGAGCGCTGGGGTGCGGTCACCACACGGCCGTTCTATCTGGCCATGCCCGCCTACGGCGTGGCGTTGCTGACAAAGGACGGCGGCGGGCCGGTGGTTGAAAGCGAAGTGCCGATCGATCGGGTCGGCGAACGTCGGGAGTTGCTGGCCGATCCGCAACAAGTCGCCGGATTGGCGGCCGACTTGCGGGCCGACCCGCCCAAGCATCTGGCCGGGCTGATCTGGTTTCGCCTGCCACTGGCCGGCGACCGACGGGCCTGGAGCCTGACCACCCTCAGCGCCGTCGCCCGAGGGGACAACCTGGACAGCCGCTTGGCCTTGCAGTTGGAAGAGCGGGGCGGGCTGTACGACATCCGCCTGGTTAACCAGGGCAATCTGGATAGCCCTTGGCCGCAACGCCTGACCCTGGCGGTCGGCGCGTGTGACGGTGTCGATGCCTTGGCGGGTTACACGTTGCAACAAAGTCCCGGACTGCTTACCTTCACCCGCATTCAGCAAGGCCGCCTGGCTGCGGGTGCGCAACGGGCAATTGGCTGGGCGCGCTGTACAAAAATTGAACAAGGAGCTTTCAATGTTTACCCGTAAGTGGCCTCGTCGCCTGCTGTGTCTGAGCCTCAGCCTGCCGTTGGGCTCCGCGTTGGCGTGCGGGCCGGAATTCCCGATGCGCCTGCTGGATAATCGCGCCCAATCCCTGGCCGAACTGCCCGAAGGCAGCTTTCGCTTCGAAGTCAGCCGTCTCGGCCAGGCCATCAGCGGGCTCAAGCCGGTCACCGAGGCGACGCGCAATCCCGATTACAGCTATGACGATGTGTCTTCCTACATTGAACAGCGCAATCAGGCCGAACGGATCGGCCTGACCCCACCCCAGCAAGCGGTGGTGGAACGGCTGCGGGCGATGACGGATCCGGAGCAGATCGCTGTCGAAGCGGCAAAGCTGCCTGACGAGCTGCGTTTGTATGCCATCGGCGCGGCGGCTTTCAGCGCTGGCGAGCATCAACGTGCCGTCGAGTCGTTCCAGCAACTGTTGGCGTTACCGGCCGACCAGCGTCCGCTGCGCAGCACCTGGGCCGCGTATTCCCTTGGGCGAGCCTTGTTCAACATGAGTTCCGAGGCCGGCAGCGGCGAACCGGCGGCCTTGCACCAGCAGGCGCGCGAAGCGTTTCGCCAGGCCCGCGAGCTGAGCGTTGCCGGCTTTAGCGATCCCTTGGAACTGGGCGTCGCCAGCCTGGGCGAAGAAGCCCGGGTGGCCTACACCAGCAACGACTGGGACAGTGCCATCGGTTTGTATGCGAGCCAGTTATTGCAAGGTTCACCGGTGGGCTACAGCTCGCTGTTGCAACTGGCCGGTGACCTGAACGTGCAATCTGACGAGCATTTGAGCGAGTTGCTCAAGAGCAAGGCGGTGCAGCGCCTGGCGACTGCGTACCTGCTCAGTCGCGTTGGCTGGTGGGACGGTGAGGAACCTTCGGGCGAGAAAAGACTGTTCCAACTCTTGCAAGCCAACACCCAAGGCAATCTTGACGATGCTGATCGCCTGGCGGCGGTGAGTTATCAACACGGTGACTACGCCAGCGCCAAGGCTTTCGTGGAAAAAGCCCCCGACTCCGGATTAGCCTGGTGGGTGCGAGCCAAGCTGGCGTTGCGCGACGGTGACAAGGTGGCTGCGGCGGCGGCTTATGCCAAGGCGGCCCAGGCCTTCCCGGACGATGAGTCGTGGGGCAGTCGCCGTACACCGGATTGGGATTTCGAGTCGGTTCAGCCCAAGTGCCGGGTCGAAGGGGAAAGCGCGATTCTTGCCTTGCAGCGCGGCGATTACTTGCAAGCCTTCGATCAGCTTTATCGCGGCCAGAGCAATTACTGGTACGACGCCGCCGCAGTCGCCGAGCGCGTGCTGACTGTCGAGGAACTCAAACAGTATGTCGACGCCCAGGTTCCAGCGCCGCCGGCGTTGAGCCAACAGGATCGGGACAACTATGTGCCGCTGCCGGTCGCCGCGAGCCTGCGCAACCTGTTGGGTCGCCGCCTGTTGAGGGAAGGGCGTTACGAGGAGGCGCCGGCCTACTTCGATAATCCCGATCTGCAGAACAAGGCGCAGGTCTACGGGCAGTTGCGTCAGGACGCCGAATCGAAATGGTGGCCGACCCGCCGGGCCGAGGCTTATTACCAAGCGTCGTGGATGGCGCGCAGGTGGGGCATGGAACTGCTCGGCTATGAGATGGCGCCGGACTACGCCAGCCTGGGCGGAAGCTACAGCTTTGAACCGGTCGAACTGAAAGTCGAGCCGCTGGTGGCCGAGGGTGAAGTGCAACGCCAGCAAGCCAGCGCCGCACAACCGGACGTGCGTTACCACTATCGGTTTGTCGCCACCGCGCTGGCGGGCAAGGCGGCTGACTATCTGCCCCACACTAGCCAGGCGTTTGCCGCGGTGTTGTGCAAGGCGGTGGGCTACAACTCCAGCCTGGAAGAGCAAAGCGCGCTGTATCAGCGTTATGTCGAGGAAGGGCCTTACGTGACCTGGGCCGGCGATTTCGGTCACCAGTGCCAGGAACCGGACTTCCAGAAAGCCGACAAACGCTACGTCACCCAGGCGCTGGAACCGATTCGCTCGACGCTACGGCCTTACAAGGTTTGGCTGGAGTTTGCCGGCGTGGTGCTGGTGGTCGCGGTGGCGCTGGGGCTGATCAGCCGACGCCGACGCAAAGCACGGATGTCGGCAGGCTAAAGGGGAATACCTGTGAGGGCGAGCCTGCACGCGATGCCGTCCTGACTGACACCATGAGGCGGGACTGAAGGCCTCATCGCGAGCAGGCTCGCTCCCACAATTGAATTGGGCTCGGTCGAAATAACAGGCCGACTGTAAGGCCGCTTCGCGAGCAAGCTTTGCTCCCACAGTAGATCCAGGCACAACCGAAAAAACAGGTCGGCTATAAAGCCGCTTTTGCTTTTTGCTTTTGATCTTGGACGCCCCATCAACCACAAGGGCCGAACGCAGGCATTGCGTAGTGGGCAACCCGGCATGGATGCCGGGTTAGCCGCGCAGGGCCATGGATGGCCCATCGCGGCGGGCCCACGGAGCAATGCCGGAGTGAGGGAACACCTCGCCTTGGCGAGGTGCCCAGTGGTGGGGCAAGAGCGCTTTGGTTACTTTCGCGCTGTCGAAAGTGACCCGCCGTAAGGGCGGAACCCTAAGCCGCCGTTACCGCAGCAATGGATATGTACTCAGTCAAAAATCCACACAGGCCTCATCGCGAGCAGGCTCGCTCCCACAGGGTCAAGGGGCAGCCGCTTACATCTGCGTGGCCATTCCTTCGACATCCATCGCCGCCTGACGCAACGCCTCTGAACGGGTCGGGTGCGGGTGGCAGGTCAGGGCAATGTCTTCGGCCGAGGCGCTGAACTCCATCGCCACGCAGTATTCGCCGATCATTTCACTGACGCTCGGGCCTATCAGGTGCACCCCGAGAATCTGGTCGGTCCGCTCATCGGCCAGTACCTTGGCGAAGCCTTCGGTCTCGTGGTTGATCTTGGCCCGGCTATTGGCAGTGAATGGAAATTTTCCGACCTTGTACGCACGGCCTTCGGCCTTGAGCTGTTCCTCGGTCTTGCCAACGCTCGCCAGTTCCGGGCGGGTGTAGATGACGCTGGGAATCAGATCGTAGTTGACCTCGGCGGCCTTGCCGGCGATCCGCTCGATGCAGGCCATGGCTTCGTCTTCAGCCTTGTGGGCCAGCATCGGGCCGGAGGTCACGTCGCCGATCACCCACACGCCGGGTGCTTCGGTGCGGTGCTGCTGGTGGGCGAGCATGCCGCGCTTGTCGGTAGCGAGTCCGACATTCTCCAGCCCCAACCCTTGGGTGTAAGGCCGACGGCCAATGGCGACCAGCACGTAGTCGGCGTCCATGGCCTGGGACTCGCCGCCCGCCGCCGGTTCAATCTGCAACTGCACACCGCTGGCCGAGGGCACGGCGCCGGTGACTTTGGTGCTTAGCTTGAAGGTAATGCCCTGTTTGGCCAGGGCGCGTTGCAGGGTCTTGCCGGCTTCAGCATCCACGCCCGGACAGATGCGATCCAGGTACTCGATCACCGTTACCTGCGCCCCCAGTCGGCGCCAGACCGAACCCAGTTCCAGGCCAATGACCCCAGCGCCGATCACCACCAGATGACGCGGCACTTCATTCAGGGACAACGCGCCGGTGGAGTCGAGGATGCGCTGGTTATCGATGGTCACGCCGGGCAGTGGAGTGGGCTCGGAACCGGTGGCGATGACGATGTCCTTGGCGCTGAGCTGGGTCTTGCTGGCGTCTGCGTGGGTAACGGTGACTCTGTCCGGACCGTCGATATGGCCCCAGCCTTTGATCCAGTCGACCTTGTTCTTGCGAAACAGAAACTCGATGCCTTTGGTCAGGCCTGCGACGCTCTCGTCTTTCTGTTTCATCATTTGCGCGAGATTGAGCCTCGGGGTGACGTCGATACCCAGATCGGCGAACTCTTTGCCAGTGGCCGCTTCGTACAACTCCGAGGCGTGGAGCAATGCTTTGGAGGGCATGCAGCCCACGTTCAGGCAGGTGCCGCCCAGGGTCGCCCGGCCTTCGACGCAGGCGGCTTTGAGCCCCAGCTGTCCGGCACGGATCGCCGCGTTATAGCCACCGGGGCCGCCGCCCAGAATCACCACGTCGTAGTTGCTCATCGCTACACTCCCCGTTCGGACTGGAAAAAATTATGCTCGTAATATGAGCGTTTTTGCAGATTCAGGTCAAGGCTCTAGTCAAGTGCCTGCACGGCCCTCGTCATGAAGAATTCAAAACGGAAATTTCACAGCAATCGTTATAAGGTAACGGGATATAACGAAGCGGCGCTGGTGTTTTCCACCGGCCCGGATTTTTGATCGCTACAGGCGCTGGGGTGGTATGCAAGTCGATCTGGATGTCGAGGGGGCCCAGGTGGCCGAATGGCCGCGCTTTCAGCGAGCGACGTTCCAGGCGCAACGCCTGAAGCGCGTCGGTGTTGCGCTGACAACGATGGCCGGCCTGGGGCTTGTCCTGGCGTTTTTCATCGGACTCTTTTCGCCGCAATCGCTGTGGCCGGCTTTGCTGGTCAGCCAGAGCGCCGGGTTGCTGGTGCTGGTGGCGGGCGTGCAGTCCGTCTGGTGGATCACCCGGTGGCGCAGCCAGGCATTAGCGCCGACAGCCGGAAATGACACGGTCTTGGAATATCCGGGGCAGGAGAACCCTGGCTGGTATGAGCGACTGCTTGATCGCATTGGCGCCCGCTCGGTTCAACTGCTCAAGCAGATCGGTGCGCCCACCTTGTGGCTGGCCGGTTGGGCAATGCTCGTGCTGTTGAGCCTGGAGCAGACCTGGGACTTGAACTTGCCTGCGGCGGCGCTTGGTATGTCGGCCAGCGTGGGGGCAGTGCTGGGCTTGCTGTCGGCGTTCGGGCTGTTGGTGTTCGAGCGTCAGTTGGTCCAGCAATCCCCTTTGGAATGGCCGGAAGCCCAGCAACTGGCGCAATTGGCCCGGGTGCCGATCATCGTTCTGGTGCTCGGCGCGTTGTGCTTGCTGTTCGCTTCGCAAACGTCTGTGTGGCCGGTGCGCCTGGCGGTGTTGATGGGGATTTTGCCAGGGGTGGTGGCGCTGGAGTTATTGCTGCGTGCATTGCTTTCGCTGTTCGTTGCGCGGCGAGATACCGTGGAGCCGACGCTGCTTGGCCGCAGTGTCGTTGCCGACCTGTTGCGCTGGCCGCCGCAACCGCTGTTGGCGCTGCAGCATGAGCTGCACAACCGTTTCGGCATCGACCTGCGCCAGATCTGGGCGTTCGGTTACATGCGCCGCGCGTTCTTGCCGGTTCTGGCGCTCGTGTCATTGCTGGGTTGGTTACTCACGGGGGTGCATGAAGTGCCGTTGCATGAGCGGGGCATCTATGAGCGTTTCGGCAAACCGGTGGAAGTCTTCGGCCCGGGCTTGCACGCTGGATTGCCCTGGCCGTGGGGCAGGGTACTCCCTGTCGAATACGGGGTGGTGCGCGAATTGGCGACCAGCGCGAGCGACAAATCCGTGCCCACCCAGACGGAACCGGCGGATGGACCGGCGCCGCTGATTGCCAATCGCCTGTGGGACGCCAGCCATGTGAACGACAAATCCCAGGTGATTGCCAGCCGCCGTGCCGATCAGCAGAGCTTTCAGATCGTCAACATGGATGTGCGCTTCGTCTATCGCATCGGTCTGACTGACGCAGCGGCATTGGCCGCGACCTACAACAGTGCCGATGTGCCAACGCTGATTCGCAGCATCGCCAGCCGTGTCCTGGTGCACGAGTTTGCGTCGCGCACGCTGGACGGCTTGCTCGGTGTGGACCGTCTCAGCCTGGCCGATGAAATCGGTCGCGCCGTGCAGGCCGATTTGCAATCACTCGACAGCGGCGTAGAAATACTCGCAACCGTGGTGGAAGCGATTCACCCGCCGGCGGGGGCGGCCAATGCCTACCACGGTGTGCAAGCGGCACAGATCGGCGTCCAGGCGTTGATTGCCCGAGAGCGTGGCGCGGCGGCGGAGCAGATCAACCAGGCGCAGCTACAAGCCAGCATTGCCCATGACCAGGCCCAGGCCAGTGCCCAGGAAATCAACGCCGCTGCCCAGGCCAGCGACTTGCGCTTCAGCGCCGACCAAAAAGCCTACACAACCGCCGGCCATGCCTTCGTGCTGGAGCAATACCTCAGCCAACTGAGCCGGGGCCTCGGCAATGCCAGGCTGTTGATTCTTGATCATCGCCTGGGCGCCGGCGGCAACGCGCCGACTATCGACCTGCGTACCTTCATGCTGCCGGCAGACCCCGCGTCGCCGCGTAACTCTGTCCAGCCAGGAGCTGCCCATTGAGCCAGTCCTCTTCCCACACTCATCATGATCACGCCGGCCACGATCACGCGCATGCCGGTCATCACCATGGCCATCACCACCACCATCATGGCGATCCGCAGCAGGCCGGTCCGTTTCCCTGGCGGCGGATGGGCTGGGCAGCGCTGCTGGTGGCATTCGCCATCGCAGCCGCCAGCCTTGTACAAGTGCGCTCGGGGGAGGCCACCGTCATTACTCGTTTTGGCAATCCGGCCCGGGTGCTGTTGCAACCGGGGCTGGGTTGGCGTTGGCCGGCGCCGTTCGAAGCGGCGATCCCGGTGGACCTGCGACTGCGCACCACCTCCAGCGGGCTACAGGATGTCGGGACACGCGACGGGTTGCGGATCATCGTTCAGGCTTACGTGGCTTGGCAGGTCCAGGGGGATCCCGATAACGTTCAGCGCTTCATGCGCGCAGTGCAGAATCAACCGGATGAAGCAGCGCGGCAGATTCGAACCTTTGTAGGTTCGGCGCTGGAAACCACGGCGGCCAGTTTTGACCTGGCGAATCTGGTGAACACCGACGCCAGCCAAGTGCGCATCGCCGATTTCGAAGCGCAATTGCGTCAGCAGATCGACCAGCAGTTGCTCACGACGTATGGCGTGCGCGTGTTGCAGGTGGGTGTCGAGCGCCTGACGCTGCCCTCGGTCACGCTGACCGCAACAGTGGACCGCATGCGGGCCGAGCGCGAAACCATCGCCACCGAACGTACCGCCATCGGCAAGCGCGAAGCGGCGCAGATCCGTTCGGCTGCCGAACGCGATGCGCGGATCGTGCAGGCCGATGCCACGGTAAAAGCCGCCGATATCGAGGCGCGATCCCGGGTGGAAGCGGCGGCCATCTATGGCAAGGCGTATGCCGGTTCACCCCAGCTCTACAACCTGCTGCGCTCGCTGGACACTTTGGGCACGATTGTCAGCCCAGGCACCAAACTCATTTTGCGCACGGACGCGGCGCCGTTTCGGGTATTGGTGGACGGTCCACCTTCCATGGAACTCAAAGGTGGAACACAACCATGAGTTTGGTTCCACGTGGAACAAATGAGTTATCCAGTCCGTGGATCCAGGCTGGGCGCCTGGCTTTTCTGGCCCTGTATGCGGTAACGGTGCTGGCGGCGCTGGCTTGGGCGTTTTCCAACGTCCGCCAGATTGACCCGCAAGACCGCGCGGTGGTGCTGCGCTTTGGCGCTTTGGATCGAATCCAGAACGCGGGCCTGTTATTGGCTTGGCCACGTCCCGTGGAACAAGTGGTGTTGCTACCGGCAGCAGACCGGGTGCTTGAACGGCGCGTGGAAAATCTGCTGCGTTCGGATGAAGCGCTGCAGGCTGATCGCGTTGCCAGTTTCGCTACACCAGTGAGCGATGCGCTGGCAGGGTCTGGTTATTTATTGACCGGAGACGCCGGTGTGGTGCAACTGGATGTACGGGTGTTCTACAGAGTGACCGATCCGTTTGCCTTTGTGTTGCAAGGAGAACATGTGCTGCCTGCATTGGACCGGATAGCCACGCGTAGCGCCTTGGCACTCACGGCGGCACGGGATCTGGACACCATTCTGGTGGCTCGTCCTGAACTAATGGGCAGTGACAATCAGGCCGCCGAACGCCGCGAACGCTTGCGTGGCGATTTGGTGCAAGGCATCAACCGCCGCTTGGCCGACCTGGCGACGACAGGGCAGGGGCTGGGTCTGGAAGTGGTGCGGGTCGATGTGCAATCGAGTCTGCCCGGGCCGGCTGTTGGTGCATTCAATGCCGTACTGACGGCCAGCCAACAGGCGGACAAGGCTGTTGCCAACGCCCGGACCGAAGCCGAAAAACTGACTCAGACCGCTCGACAGGAGGCTGACCGCGCCGTGCAAGTCGCCCATGCCCAGGCCAGCGAGCGGCTCGCCAGGGCTTCGGCCGACACCGCCACGGTGCTCGGTCTGGCGAAAACCCAAGGCAGCGATCCGCAACTGTTGTTGCGCCTGTATCGCGAACGCATGCCTGGCATTCTCCGCCAGGCCGGCTCAGTGACCACGGTTAATCCGAAAGACGATTCCCGCCTGATCATTCAGGGAGCCGAACAATGACCGCCCAAACCCACGCCTTGCCCATGCTATCTTCGGCTGAACAACGCGTTGCCGCCCGGCAGTTGACCCTGGCGATGCTCGCCCTCGGTTTGCTCGCATTAGGTCTGGCATGGCGCGGCTGGTCGCCGGAGCAGAGCGGGGTCAGTCAACTGCTGCTGGGCTTTGCCTCGCTGCTGGTGGCGGTGCCGGTGATGCGGTCGGCCTGGTACAGCTTGCGCTACCCCAGCCTCCACGGGATCACCGATCAACTGATCGCTTTGGCCATGCTGGGTGCTTGGGCGACAGGCGATCTGCTGACGGCGGCGCTGTTGCCGATCATCATGATCTTCGGCCATGTGCTGGAAGAGCGCAGCGTCATCGGCTCCCAAGAGGCGATCCACGCCCTGGGCCAGCTGACGCGCAGCCAAGGGCGCAAGGTGCAGGCCGACGGAACGATCATCGACGTGGACAACGGCACGCTACGGCCAGGCGATGTGGTGGAGGTGCGTGCCGGAGACCGAGTGCCTGCGGACGGCCGGGTGCTGTCCGGCCAGGCCAGTCTGGACACTGCGCCGATCACTGGCGAATCGGTGCCACTTGAGGCTGTGGTGGGGACTGACGTCTTCGGTGGGGCAATTAACCTGGACGGCTTGTTGCGCCTGGAAGTGACCCGCACCGGTGACGAGTCCACGTTGGGTAAAGTCATCGCCCTGATGCAAAACGCGGAGCGCTCGAAGCCGCCGATCACCCGATTGCTGGAGCGCTACGCCGGCAGCTATCTGGTGCTGGTGTTGCTGCTGGCAGCGGTAACCTGGTTCGTGACGAACGATGCCCAGGCGATGCTCGCGGTGCTGGTCGCGGCGTGCCCCTGCGCGTTGGTGTTGTCGGCGCCCGCCACAGCCATTGCCGGGATTGCGGTGGCGGCACGCCATGGAATCCTGATTCGCAGTTCGGCATTTCTTGAAGAGCTGGCGGACCTCACTTCATTGGTGGTCGACAAGACCGGGACCCTGACCTACGGCGCCCTGCGCCTGCAATCGGTGGAACGCGCCCGTGACGATCACGCGTCTATGTTGTTGCCCTTGGCCGCCAGCCTGGGTTCGGCCAGCAGCCATCCAGTCAGCCGTGCACTGGCCGGGTTGGTGGAGGCGGAAAGTGCTGTGCCGCTGACACAGATACATGAGCGCCAAGGGCTGGGCGTCGTCGCGATGACCGCACAGGGCGAAGCGGCGCTCGGCCGGCCCGAATTGTTCGCCCTACTGGGTATCGAGACGCCGGCCGTGCCGGATCACGACGGTCCTATTGCCGGCCTGGCGCTGGGCGGACAGTTCCTCGCCTGGCTGCTGTTGGCCGACAGTATGAAACCGGAGGCCAGGGTCGCGATGGCTGAACTGCGGGAGCTGGGACTGGGGCGGCAACTGTTGCTCACCGGCGACCGACAGAGTGTAGCCACTACGTTGGCAAGGGACGTCGGCATTGGCGATGTGCAAGCCCAGGCCTTGCCCGAGGACAAACTCAAACGAGTCATGGGCGAGATCGCTCATGGCTACCGCCCTATGGTGGTAGGCGATGGCATCAACGATTCCCTGGCGCTCAAGGCCGGCGTGGTGGGCGTCGCGATGGGCGCGGGCGGCGCGGACATCGCGCTGGCGTCGGCGGATATCGTGCTGATCGGCAGTGACCTGCGGCGCCTTGGCACGTGCGTGCGGCTCAGCCGTCAGTGCCGACGCACACTGCAGGTCAATGTGATCATCGGCCTGGGCTGGACGTTGGCCATCGTCGCGTTTGCCGCCTTCGGCTGGCTGGGTGCGGCGGGGGCGATGATCGCTGCACTGCTGCACAACCTGAGCACGTTGCTGGTCTTGGGGAATGCCGGACGCCTGCTGCGGTTCCAGGAGCCGTTGGCGAAGATCCATCAGGACGGACAGTCGCAAGCGTTGGGTCGAACTGTGGACTAGACTTGCGGTCAGCAACGAAGAGAGGGGCACGCCATATCAGGCAGTTACTGGCATCCAGTAGATCAGGACGGCGATAGATAAAGGCTATAAATTCGATAGCCTGCTATTTTTCCAGCATGGACTACCCTCATTTCAGGTATCTGGAATCAGGGGGATATCCCATGCTCGCGCAACTTCCACCGGCCTTACAGAATTTGCATCTGCCGCTTCGGCTTCGGCTCTGGGACGGCCATGAATTCGCGCTGGGGGCCGATCCCAGCGTCACGATCGTGGTCAAGGACCCACAAATGGTCGCGCAATTGACCCATCCCAGCCTGGATGCGCTGGGGGCGGCGTTCGTCGAAGGCAAACTGGAACTCGAAGGTTCGATCCACGAGGTCGTCCGGGTTTGTGATGAATGGAGCCAGGCCCTGCTGGAGGAAGACATCGGCAGTCAGCCGGTTCGGTCGGTCCATGACAAGGAAACCGACGCCAAGGCCATTTCCTACCATTACGATCTTTCCAACGCGTTTTATCAGCTGTGGCTCGACAGCGACATGGCCTATTCCTGCGCCTATTTCGAGACGGGCAGTGAAACGCTGGAGCAGGCGCAACAGGCCAAATTCCGTCATCTGTGCCGCAAGCTGCGTTTGCAGCCGGGAGATTATCTGCTAGACGTGGGCTGTGGCTGGGGCGGCTTGGCGCGTTATGCCGCAAGGGAATTCGGCGCCAGGGTCTTTGGCATCACCTTGAGCAAGGCTCAATTGAATTTGGCTCGCGAGCGAGTCAAGGCTGAAGGCTTGGAAGGCCAGGTGGAACTGCAATTGCTCGATTATCGAGACTTGCCCCAGGATGGCCGCTTCGACAAGGTGGTCAGCGTCGGGATGTTCGAGCATGTGGGTCATGCCAATCTCGCCCAGTACTGCAAGACATTGTTCGGCGCGGTACGCGAAGGCGGGTTGGTCATGAATCATGGCATCACTGCCAGGCACACCGATGGCCGTCCGGTCGGAAGGGGGGCAGGTGAGTTCATCGAGAAGTATGTGTTCCCCAACGGCGAGCTACCGCACCTGTCGATGATTTCCGCCCATATCAGCGAGGCCGGGCTGGAGATTGTCGATGTGGAAAGCCTGCGCTTGCATTATGCCCGCACGCTCGATCATTGGAGCGAGCGCCTGGAGGACAACCTCGAGGCCGCAGCGAAAGAAGTGCCGGAGCAGGCGCTACGGATCTGGCGGTTGTATCTGGCCGGGTGTGCCTATGCGTTCGCCAAGGGCTGGATCAACCTGCACCAGATCCTGGCGGTGAAGGCGCATGCCGATGGAAGTCATGAGTTGCCATGGACCCGCGACGACATCTACAGGCCCTAGAGGATCGGCGAGATAAGCCGGGCGATCCGCATGCCGATTTTCTGCACGCGGTGAGTCTCCCGGCTTTCCTGTTTGTCGATTTCCAGGGCTTGGGCGAAATCCTTTTCGAGCATCTGTTCGACCTCGGTGGCGAATGAACTGTCCACGGTGAGCAGCATCACTTCGAAATTCAAGCGGAACGACCTGTTGTCGAGATTCGCGCTACCGATGGCGCTGATTTCCTGGTCGATCAGCACCACTTTCTGGTGCAGGAAGCCCGGCCCATAGCGGAACACCCGGACGCCGGCGCGCACCGCTTCGAATGCGTAGAGGCTCGACGCCGCATAGACCACCTTGTGGTCGGGACGTGAAGGCAGCAGGATGCGCACATCCACCCCGCGCAATACCGCCAGGCGTAACGCCGCAAAAACCGCCTCGTCCGGAATGAAATACGGCGTGGTGATCCAGACCCGTTCGCTGGCCGCGTGAATCGCTTCAACGAAGAACAGCGAACAGGTTTCGTAGGGGTCGGCCGGGCCACTGGCGAGCAGTTGGCAAAGCACACCGTCATCCGGATAAGCGTCCGGCAGAATCAGCGGCGGTAGCGAACGGGCCGCCCAGAACCAATCCTCGGCGAACGACTCCTGCATGCTCGCCACCACCGGTCCGCGGACCTGGACATGGGTATCGCGCCAAGGCGCCAGCGGAGGCGTTTCGCCGAGGTATTCATCGCCCACGTTGTGCCCGCCGACGAACCCCAGCACGCCATCTACCGCGACGATCTTGCGGTGGTTACGGAAATTGACCTGGAACCGGTTGAGCCAGCCGCTGCGAGTGGCGAACGCTTTGACATGTACGCCGCCGTCGCGCAGGGCCTGGACATAATGGTGGGGCAGGGCGTGGCTACCGATCCGGTCGTAAAGCAGATACACCGCCACGCCTTCGGCAGCTTTCTTCAGGACCAGCGTTTTCAGGCGTTGGCCGAGCCGGTCGTCATGGATGATGAAAAACTGGATCAGCACTGCCTGTCGGGCAGCTTCGATGGCTTGGAATATCGCCTCGAAGGTCACTCGTCCGTCCACCAGCAAGCGCACCTGATTATTCGCCAGGCAAGGTGCCCGTCCCAGTTTTGGCATGGCCCGCAACGAGGCATAGGCCCTGGATGCTCGGGCTGCGAGGGCTTCCTCGACCCAGGGGCGCCAGTTCAATTCCGAGATGGCTTTGCGCATCTGCTCGTTGGCCTGTCGACGGGCCTTAATGTAGCCATCGAAGGTGCTGCGGCCGAACACCAAGTAAGGAATCAGCGTCAGGTAGGGAATGAACACCAGCGACAAGGCCCAGGCGATCGAGCCTTGGGCGGTTCGTACAGTCAGTACCGCATGCACGGCGGCGATGGCGCCCAGGGTATGCAGCAGCGCGATCAGATAACCGAAAACATGCGGGCCGAAGTAATCCATTGGGCAGCCTTGCTCCTGAAGTCCAATGCTTAACAGACCATGTTCCACGGCGAATGTCGCTATTTAAATCACTGGCTCGCGCCTGAACCGAAGTATGCCTGCGGCGTCTAACGGCCACTTGTCCTCTGGAGTTCTTGCAATGAATGTTCGTCTGCTGGGTTTGGCCTTGGCGGTGGGTTTATCGATTCCTGTGGCCGCTCAGGCGCAGATGCTTCAACCGGGGCTGTGGGAATTGACGACCAGCAATATGAAAGTCGACAACCAGAACCTGCCGGACCTGCAACTGATCCTCGGCCAGCTGCAAACCCAGATGACTCCGGAGCAACGGGCCATGCTGGAAAAGCAGGGCATTACCATGGGCGGCAAAGGCATCCGTGTATGCCTGACCCCAGCCCAGGTGCAAACCAATGACATCCCGCTGCAAGACCCTCAATCGGGGTGCAAGCAGCAGATCACCGAGCGGACCGGCAACCAGTGGAAGTTTCGCTTCAGTTGCCCGAAAGCGCAGGGTAGTGGGGTGGCGACGTTCCAGAGCGACCGTGAATTCACCACCAAGGTCAACGGCACGTTCAACGCCACCGGCATCCAGCAGAACGGCAGCCTCGATACCCGTGCCGTGTGGCTGGGGCAGGATTGCGGAACGGTCAAGCCGCGGGCCTGACGGGCCCCAAGCTCCTGTGGCGAGGTAGCTTGCTCCCGTTGGGCCGCGACGCGGCCCCAAAAAGGATCTGTGGCCGCTGCGCATTCAAGGCCGGCCCAACGCCTCATACAACGTATTGAGGTTGTATTCAAACAGGCCAGTGAACGTACTGGCCGGTCCACTCGCAGCAAGGGCATCGGAATACAGTGTTCCGCCGATGTGCGCTCCACTCTCGTCGGCGATCTGCTTGAGCAGCCTGGCGTCCTTGATGTTTTCCATGAATACCGCTTTGACCTTCGCCTGACGGATCTGGGTAATCAGTGCGGCAACCTCCGCCGCCGATGGCTCACGCTCCGTGGATAACCCTTGGGGCGCCATAAAGTCGATGCCATAGGCCTGGCCCAGATAGCCGAAGGCATCATGGGAGGTCACGATCTTGCGATTGCCCGCAGGCAGTGTGCCGAGCTTGGACTTCGCTTCGGCGAGCAGTCCGTAGATTTTCTTGAGATACGCTTGGCTGTTTCGCTCGTAGTCGGCCTTATTGGCCGGGTCCACGGCTTCCAAGGCCTTGGTGATGTTGCGAACGTACAGCTCGGCATTGGCCAGATTGTGCCAGGCATGTGGGTCTGGAATGGTCTCGCCATCCTCTTCCAGTGAGCGTGGAATGACCCCACGGCTGGCGCTGATCACCGGTGCTTTTGTTTCAGTGCTCGTAATCAGCCGATCCAGCCACGGCTCGAAACCCAACCCATTCTTGATGATCAGTTTTGCGCTGAGTAGTGCCTTGGCATCGTCGGGCGTGGGCTCGTATGTGTGTGCGTCGGCATCCGGGCCGACCATGTTGGTGATCTGGATATGGTCACCGCCGACCTGTCGGGTCATGTCGGCGAGGATACTGAAACTGGTCACCACCTGGAGTTTTTCAGCGGCTGATAAAGACATGGACAGCGTCAGACTGAGCAGCACGAGCAGCATACGCATGGGCGCAAACCTCATTGGGATGTGAGCAAGGGCGGGCGGTGCAGCAAGCCGTGCACCGGACCGGATATCACGGACAGCAGGTACAACGCACCCGCCACCAATACAATGGAAGGGCCGCTGGGCAGTGAGAAATAGAATGACAACAACAAGCCCAGCCATACCGAGAGGCATCCCAGCAGCGCCGCGACCATCATCAGGATCGGCAGGCGGCGGCTCCAGAATCGCGCCGCGGCCGCCGGCAGCATCATCAAGCCGACCACCATCAGAGCGCCGATGGCCTGGAAGCCGATCACCAGGTTCAACACCACCAAGGTCAGGAACACGCCGTGGGCCAGAGGCCCGAGACGGCTGACCGTTTGCAGGAACAGTGGATCTAGCGTGTCGAGCAGCAAAGGGCGATAAATCAGTGCCATGGCGACTAGGCTGACGCCCGATACCCAGAGCATGCCGGTAAGTGTCGGACCGTCGACCGCCAACGCAGAGCCGAATAACAGATGGAGCAGATCCAGGCGTTTGCCGGCCATGCCGAGGATCAATACGCCGGCAGCCAGGGAGATGGGATAGATTGCCGCGAGACTGGCATCCTCGCGTAAGCCAGTACGACGGGTGATCCAGGCCGCCAATCCGGCCATGCCCAAGCCTGCGCCCAAACCGCCCAATGTCAGGGCCGGCAGGCTCAAGCCTGCGAACCAGAAACCCAGGGCTGCGCCGGGCAAGATACCGTGCGCCACGGCGTCGCCGATCAGGCTCATGCGACGAAGAATCAGGAACACCCCCAGCGGAGCCGTACTGCAGGCCAACACCAGCCCGCCTATGAGCGCCCGGCGCATGAAGATGAATTCCTGGAATGGCTGCCAGAAATGAGTGGCCGCCAGCATCAAGCCACCTGCGCGTGAGGGTGTTGGACGATCAGTTCCGCACTGGCGCCCAGGACGCAGCCGGACGGGCTGATCCGTAGCGTTTGCGCGATATGCTGGCGTACCGCAGCCAGGTCATGACACACCACGACCAGGGTCCGGCCCTCCGCGTGCCAGCGGTGGATATGGTTCCACAGCAGCGCCTGGCCCAGTTCGTCGAGGGCGGCGTGAGGTTCATCGAGCAACAGCAGCGGTGCTTCGGCAAGGCTCAGGCGGGCGAGCAGGGCGCGTTGCAATTCCCCGCCGGACAACGCCATCAACGGTCGGTGCTCAAGGCCATTCAGCGCCCAGTCGTCCAGCACGGTTTGCAGCTTCAGGCGTCTCATGGCGGGTGTATGGCGAGTGCCCCATGAGCCTGCTGCGACCAACTCCTGCAGGTTGATGGGAAACTGCCGGTCCAGATGATGTTGCTGCGGTACGAACGAGACCCCGCCGCGACGTGGAACATCCAGCGTGACCTTTCCGGAAAGAGGTTTTTGCAACCCCGCGAGCACCTTCAACAAACTACTTTTGCCCGCCCCGTTGGCGCCGATCACTGCGGTGAGGCTTCCGGCCGGTCGTTGCAGATTCAGCGGCGGTGTAAGGGGTTGGCCCGGGGCACCCCAACGCAGCGCTTGACAGTCGATCATGGGCGCTCCCAGTTCCAGCGGCTTTGTGCGACGGCATCGTGGGCATGCAGGCTTTCAGCGTGAACTACCCATACATCGAATGCACTGACGTGGGAGGAGCGCCTCAAGGCTGTGCTCAATCGTCGGGCGGCGTCTTCGCAGAACATCAGATTTTGCCCATTGGCAAGCGCGAACGCCTGCTCATCGGCACGCTTGACTGCGGTTTGGACGGCGGTACCTAAGGCGGCTTCGGCTTCGTTGATGAGGGTTTCCCAAGGCAATTCATCTGCGTCAGCGTTCAGCCGCAGATTCAGCACGGCTGTGCTGCGTTGGCTGTGAGGCGTCGCGATGATGCCCTCCGACGAGCCCAGCCAGGCCAGGACCTCAGCATGCTCCAGAGTCTTGTTAGCGAAATCATCAACGAACTGCTGCTGGATCAGTTGCCGAGCAAGTGCCGCTGAGCACGGGCAGGTAGAGGAGTAAGGGATCTCGATTTTTAGTTCCACGTGGAACACATCGTTTGCCAAGCGAGCCTTGACGCTCACTGGATACCGTTTCCAACCTGACAAAGGACTGACGAGGGCCGGGCGCTTGACTAGCAGATGGGTATGAAGATCTAGGGAAGCCGCGCGGGATATTCCGTGATGAGTCGAGAGGAACTGCTGCAGGATTTGGCGCAGCAAACGGATAGACAGTGGTGAGTTCTCTAACGCCTCCAATTCCAAGTACAAGCGGGACATGTGAATACCGCGAGCCGCTCCGTCATCGAGACTTACCCCTGCGTCCGCCAAGGCATCCACACGCTGGCCATCGATAAGCAAAGGAACGGCAATGCCCTGCATGCCAACCCAGGCGAGAGGCAACGTTTGTCCGGACTCCTGCGCGGCCACATCCGGCAGCGTTATTGCGTTCATGGGGAACATCCATCGTAGGTTTAGCTGAATGTTATAGTATAACAATAAATGTAGCGTAGCCTTTTTCGATGAAAAGAGTTTCATCACGCCTGGGTTCCACGTGAAACATCACCTAGAACCTTGGCATCCTCCTACCCGTGCACAGGTAAACCTGCCTACGCTTCCCCCTGAGCTTGAAAAGTGATTAATCGTGGTCCAGCCCACCCGCCGGCTGTAACCCACCCAACTTTCACCATCAGAAGCCAAGCCTGTAAAGAACGTAAGCTGGCCGTAACGGCTGTTGGTTTGCGCCCAGAAGCGGCGGCTGTCTGCTTCAAATCCACGGAGATAAACGATATTTCCGGCGGCGGCGACACTGTAGAAATTGCCAAGACTGTCGCTGCAGGCCAAGAGATTCGCGCTACGCGTGCAACTCGTCTTCATTGGGGCCTGAGCAAATGCACTCAGAGCCAACAGTAGCAGCGCAATTGCCAATACCAATTTGGATAAGGTACGCATTGAGGCCTCAGGGCGTTTCCGGAGCCCAGATATTTGTGTTGTTATACTATAACAATAAATCTATGCTTCGGCTGAACCGATACCTGACTTTGCGTGCTGGGTGCTATCTGCGTCTCCAGCGCCGCTATCCGATGAGGATTTCCTGATGCCCAATCGCCTCCCAGTCACCGTACTCTCCGGGTTCCTCGGTGCCGGTAAAAGTACCTTGCTCAACCACATCCTGCGTAATCGCGACAATCTACGAGTCGCCGTAATCGTTAACGATATGAGCGAGATCAACATCGATGGGAGCGAAGTCCAGCGTGATGTCACCTTGAATCGTTCCGAGGAGAAACTGGTGGAAATGAGCAACGGCTGCATCTGCTGCACGTTGCGCGAAGACCTTTTGCAGGAGGTCAGCCAACTCGCCAAGGAAGGGCGCTTCGATTATCTGCTGATCGAATCCACTGGCATTTCCGAGCCGCTGCCTGTGGCGGAGACCTTTACCTTTCGTGATGAAGAAGGCCGTAGCCTGGGCGATGTCGCTCGACTGGATACCCTGGTCACAGTCGTCGATGGGGTGAATTTCCTGCTGGATTACCAGGCCGCCGAAAGCCTGGCGACACGAGGGGAAACCCTGGGTGAAGATGATGAACGTTCGATCACCGACTTGCTGATCGAACAGATCGAATTTGCCGACGTGATCCTGATCAGCAAGATCGACTTGATCAGCCGGCAGGAGCGCGAAGAACTGATTGAGATCCTCAAGCGCCTCAACACCCAGGCGCAGATCCTGCCCATGGTCATGGGGCAGGTGCCGCTGGGTAGGATCCTCGATACAGGGCTGTTTAACTTCGAACGCGCCGCCCAGTCACCCGGATGGCTGCGCGAGCTGCGCGGCGAGCACCTGCCGGAGACCGAGGAATATGGCATCGCCTCGACCGCCTACCGGGCCCGGGCGCCGTTTCATCCCCAGCGCTTCTTCGACTTCATCAACCGCCCTTGGGAAAATGGCAGACTGTTGCGTTCCAAAGGCTTCTTCTGGCTCGCCAGCAAGCCCGAGGAAGCGGGTAGCTGGTCTCAGGCCGGCGGGCTGATGCGCCACGGGTTTGCCGGGCGCTGGTGGCGGTTCGTGCCGAAAAACCAATGGCCGCAGGACGAGGAAAGTACTGCCTTTATCATGAAGAACTGGCTTGCCGGCACCGGCGATTGTCGCCAGGAGCTGGTGTTCATCGGCCAGGGCATCGACTTCAGCCGACTCACCGCCGAGTTGGACGCTTGCCTGCTCACCGACGCGGAGATGACCCTCGGCATGGACGCCTGGCGGCAGTTGCCGGACCCGTTCGGCCCGTGGCATGAAGAGGCCGCAGCGTAACATCAAGGGTTGTCTGCATTAGGGTTTGACCCAGATGCCCTGGCTCTGCCCTTCGCAAAATGGTCGCAGATAAGCGGCGTCGGTCGCCACGCCGTAATAGTGAATATCCTGGCGGTAAGGCATATTGGCGACCTGGGCATTGCTGCAGATGCCGAACGCGCCGCCAGGGCACTGATCGACGTATTGCACCTCGACCTTCTGTCCGGCAAGGCTTGGCTGACAGAAACCGTCGGCGAACAGTTTCTGCGGAATGTTGCGGTTCTGCTGGCAGACTTGCACATCAAGCCGTTCCGCCTGACTGTGCACCACACACGCCTGGGCCAGTGCCTGGTTCGACGTCAGGGCCAGCAAGAACCAGCCGATCATCCGCATCTTCACCTCCATCAAAAGCCGTCGATTATGTTGCAGCACATTCCCACCCATGTCATCGCCGGGCCCCTGGGTGCCGGCAAGACCACGCTAATCCGGCATCTGCTGACCCAGCGCCCGGCCCACGAACGCTGGGCCGTGTTGATCAACGAGTTCGGCCAGATCGGACTGGACGCTGCGTTACTTAACCAGTCCGCCGATGGTATCGCACTGGGCGAAGTGGCCGGGGGCTGTTTGTGTTGTGTCAACGGCGCGCCGTTTCAGATCGGTCTGGGGCGTCTGCTGCGCAAGGCTCGACCGGATCGGCTGTTCATCGAGCCCTCTGGATTGGGCCATCCGGTGCAACTGATGCGGCAACTGAACCAGGCGCCCTGGGTCGGTGTACTGACCGTCCAGCCTTGCGTGCTGGTACTGGATGCTCGCGCGATGGCGGACGGCAGCCCCCTGGCCGATGCACAGCGCCAAGCCCTGAACCATGCCGGACTGCTGGTGCTGAACAAGTCCGAGTGCCTGACTCAGGCCGATCGCGAACGGCTGGCCGCCGAGCTGCCAAAGCTTGCGTTGTACTGGACACAGCAGGCCGCGTTACCCATCGACCGACTGCCGGGCCATGCAGCGCAGGGGCACGGCTCTGCGAATCACCTGGAGTTACCCCAGGGCGTGGGAGAGCTGCCGGCGATCTGGAGCGATCCGAGCACGCCGAATTGCCTGTATCGACAGCAAGAAGGTGCGTGGAGCATTGGCTGGCGTTGGCATCCGAGCCAGCGATTCGACAGCGCGCTGCTGGCTCAATGGTTGAAAACCATGCGCTGGAAACGGGCGAAGATGGTTATCCACAGCCCCGACGGTTGGGTTTCGGCCAACGCCCTGGACAGCGCGACGTTGCACTGGATACCCAGCGAGTGGCGGGAGGATTCACGGATTGAATTGATTTTCGACGAACCCCAGGACGTTATGGCCCTGCAAAACAGTCTGGTAGATTGCCGTTGTCCCTGAGTTTCAGGACTTCCACTTGTTATGCTCCTGGCGCCACTGGCTCAGCTCGATGACTTCAGCCCGGGGCCGGGTCTGCACCGGCTCGATCGGTGTTGGCGGGGTTTCTTCGAAGGGCATCGGGTAGGGGGCCAGTTCGATTTGCGCGCTGTGGGCGCCAAACTGAGTGATGGTGCCCGTGTGGCGGGTTTCACCCGTGACGGTGAACTCGAAATTGTAGACCCGTGCCAGGCGCCGTCGCCCATGAGCGTCCTTCACGAAACCGATCTTTTTCAGCGCCACGTTGCCGTCGAGCAATTCGATCTTCAGGTTGACGCAGTGCTGCATGACCCTCGCCAATGCCCGCTCGCGCAAACCATGGTTGTGCCACAGCCAGGCGCCGCCGGTAGCCAGCAGCATCAGCACGAAAATGTTTCCAAGGGTCAGCATGAACGAAGTGCTCCAACAAGTTGTTATCAGCTTAACTGTCTCGCCGGTCTGTCGTACAGGCTGCGTTTAGTCGCATACTGCGCGGCTTGAATTTCAATCGTTTTACGGAAATGTCCCGCATGAAGCGCACACCTCATCTGCTTGCCATCCAGTCCCATGTGGTATTCGGTCACGCCGGCAACAGCGCTGCCGTTTTCCCGATGCAACGGCTCGGGGTGAACGTGTGGCCGCTCAATACGGTGCAGTTTTCCAACCATACGCAATACGGCCAGTGGGCCGGCGAGGTACTTGCTCCTGAGCAGATCCCGGCGCTCGTGGAGGGGATCGCGGCAATCGGTGAGCTGGGTAACTGCGATGCGGTGCTATCCGGCTATCTGGGCAGCGCCGCCCAGGGACGAGCGATCCTGACGGGCGTGGCGCGAATCAAGGCGGCCAATCCAAGGGCGCTGTACCTCTGTGACCCGGTCATGGGGCACCCGGAGAAGGGCTGCATCGTGGCGCCTGAGGTCAGTGACTTTCTGTTGGACGAAGCCGCATCCGTAGCAGATCTCATGTGCCCGAATCAACTGGAGCTGGACAGCTTCTCGGGACGCAAGGCGCAGTCGCTGCTCGATTGCCTGGCGATGGCCCGGGCCTTGTTGCAGCGCGGACCGAAGGCGGTGTTGGTCAAGCATCTGGCTTATCCGGGCAAGCCCGAAGACAGTTTCGAAATGCTCCTGGTGACGGCCGATGGCAGCTGGCATCTGCGCCGTCCGCTGCTGGCCTTCCCCCTTCAGCCGGTGGGCGTGGGTGACCTGACGTCGGGGTTGTTCCTGGCGCGGATACTTTTGGGGGACAGCCTGGTGGCGGCGTTTGAGTTCACCGCCGCAGCGGTGCACGAAGTGCTGCTCGAAACCCAGGCCTGCGCCAGTTACGAGTTGGAGTTGGTGCGCGCCCAGGACCGTATCGCCCATCCACGGGTCCGGTTCGAGGCAGTGCCGATCAGCTTCTGATCGACAGCACACCCTGTGGGAGCGAGCCTGCTCACGTTAGCGTTGTCATGGCCGACATTGTCGTGGGTTGTGACACCTTCATCGCCAGCAGGCTCGCTTCCACATTTTGAATTGCGTTGATCAGTTGACCCCGTCGTCCTTGATTTCCTGATAGCGCTTTTCCAGTTCCTGACGAATCTGCCGGCGCTGCTGCGCCTGTTTGTAGCGGCGTTTCTCTTCGCTGTTCTGTGGCTGCAAGGGCGGGACGGGGGCGGGTTTGCGCTGGTCGTCCACCGCGACCATGGTGAAGAAGCAGCTGTTGGTGTGGCGTACCGAGCGCTCGCGAATATTTTCGGTGACGACCTTGATGCCCACTTCCATCGACGTATTGCCGGTGTAGTTCACCGACGCCAGGAAGGTCACCAGCTCGCCGACATGGATCGGCTCCCGGAAAATCACCTGGTCGACCGACAGGGTCACCACGTAGCGCCCGGCGTAGCGGCTGGCGCAGGCGTAGGCGACTTCGTCGAGGTATTTGAGCAAGGTGCCGCCATGGACATTGCCAGAGAAGTTGGCCATATCGGGGGTCATCAACACCGTCATCGACAGCTGGGCGTTTCCAGGTTCCATAGCGTTCTCACGGTTCAAGGCAGCAATTTCAGGGGAGGGCGCCTCTGCGGGCGCTGGGTTCTATAAACCACCGATATCGGGGACGCTGCGCTTGTAGTTGCCGTCACGCCTCGGTGGGTCTGTTTCCATATATTGCATCGACTTTTTGTCGGAAGTCGCGGTGTTACCCTGCAAAAGCCCATCTTGAGGGCATTTCCTACGAAGGAAACGGACTTTTCAAGTCGGCGCTACGCCACCGAACAGGGAGCTTCCTACATGCATGCCATCAGCTTCATACAAGACCTGGCAATCATCATGATCGCCGCGGGGCTGGTGACCGTTCTGTTTCATCGCTTCAAGCAACCGGTGGTACTGGGCTATATCGTCGCGGGCTTCCTCATCGGCCCGCACACCCCACCGTTCGGTTTCATCCACGACGAGGATACGATCAAGACGCTGGCCGAGCTCGGGGTGATTTTCCTGATGTTCTGCCTGGGCCTGGAATTCAGCCTGCGCAAACTGTTTCGGGTCGGGGCCACGGCGTTCATCGCAGCGTTTCTCGAGATCGTGCTGATGATATGGATCGGCTACGAGATTGGCCGCTGGTTTGAATGGAGCACCATGGACTCGCTGTTCCTCGGCGCTATCCTGGCGATCTCCTCGACCACCATCATCGTCAAGGCCCTCAACGACTTGAAGATGAAGAACGAGCGCTTCGCCCAGCTGATTTTCGGTGTGCTGATCGTCGAGGACATCCTGGGCATCGGCATCATCGCCTTGCTGTCTAGCATTGCAGTCAGTGGCACGGTGAGCTCGGGCGAGGTATTTTCCACCGTCGGCAAGCTGTCGCTGTTCATGATTGTCGCGCTGGTCATCGGCATTTTGCTGGTGCCCAGGCTGCTGGCCTACGTGGCGAAGTTCGACAGCAACGAAATGCTGTTGATCACCGTGCTGGGCCTATGCTTCGGCTTCTGTCTGCTGGTGGTGAAGCTCGAATACAGCATGGTGCTGGGGGCATTCCTGATCGGCGCGATCATGGCCGAATCCCGGCAGTTGTTGAAGATCGAGCGGCTGGTGGAGCCGGTCCGTGACCTGTTCAGCGCGATATTCTTCGTCGCCATCGGGCTGATGCTCGATCCGGCCATTTTGCTGCAGTACGCCTGGCCGATCGCGGTGATCACTGGTGCAGTGGTGCTTGGTAAGATGGTGTCCTGTGGCCTCGGTGCCTTTATCGCCGGTAATGACGGACGTACCTCACTCCGCGTAGGGATGGGGCTTTCGCAGATTGGAGAATTTTCCTTCATCATCGCCTCGCTGGGGATGACGCTGCAGGTCACCAGCGATTTTCTCTACCCCGTCGCGGTCGCCGTCTCGGTGCTGACCACTCTAATGACACCCTACTTAATCCGGGCCGCCGATCCGCTGTCCGTCCGGTTGGCGTCGGCGATGCCGCAACGGCTGACCCGGGTGCTGGGAATGTACGGCGAATGGTTGCGCAG
This sequence comes from Pseudomonas sp. SMV71, assembly GCF_052042015.1. Lineage (NCBI taxonomy): Bacteria > Pseudomonadati > Pseudomonadota > Gammaproteobacteria > Pseudomonadales > Pseudomonadaceae > Pseudomonas > Pseudomonas sp. SMV71. The sequence continues at coordinate 173,282 of NZ_JBKGGU010000008.1, forward strand.
CATCCAGCCGCAAGGCGAGGGCGCGATGGTGGCCTCGATGATCAGGCGTATCCTGTTGCAGGTCGGCGTCAACCTGGCGCTAGTGATCGCGATTTTTGTCTCGGGCGGCTATTTCGCCGAGGGGATATCGGCGTATTTAAGCGGGTGGATCAGCGACCCGAGCTGGCAGAAGGCTTTGATCTGGGGTGGGGCGTTGCTGCTGTCGCTTGCGTTCCTGATTGCCGCTTATCGTAAGCTCAAGGCGCTGTCGATGCTGCTGGCGGAAATGGGCGTGACGCCAGAAATGGCGGGCCGCCACACCCAGCGCGTGCGTCGGGTCATTGCCGAAGTGATCCCTATCCTCTCGCTGCTGGTCATTTTCCTGCTACTGGCCGCCCTGTCGGCCAGTATTCTGCCGACCAACAAGTTGCTGGTGTTGATTGCGGTGGTGGCAGCAGGCGTGGCGGCGCTGCTCTGGCGTTGGCTCATCCGACTGCACACGCGGATGCAGGTGGCCTTGCTCGAAACCCTGGACAACCACAAGGAGTCGTCCGGGCATTGACCGAGGACGGGCGCCGGCGGGGTCAGCTTTCCAGCCAGACGTCCCGGGCCCAGTGCCAGACCGACTCCCAGGTCTCTTGCGCAATCAGTTCTTCTTCTGCTTGCCACAGCACCACGGTGCCGTCTTCTTCGACGCAATAGTAATCGTCGCCGTCCTGGCAGATCGGGATCAGGCTGCGGTCGACCCCGGCATCCCAGGCATTGGCCGCCACCTCCGGCAGGTAGGTGTGGGACTGCGGATCGGTGACGGTCACGGGTTCCAGGCTGCCATAGACCACGTCGCTGACAGTCAGCAGGAATTCCCTGAAGACAAATGGGATGTCGATGAACAATTGCTCTTCGATCTCTACCAGCAGGTCTTCGTCGGGCAATTCCAGCGGAACCGGTACGGGCTCGTTGGCTTCACGTAGTTGTTCGATGATTTCTTCCACGTCCGGGGATCCTCTCTCTCGATGGCGCGGTTTCACAATGCAGCGGTTTATACAGTAGCTCGCTATAGATGCAACCGCGAAATAGAAAACCCCGGCCTGGGCCGGGGTTCTTTTATTTCAACATGCGAAACCGGCGAAGGTTCAACCGTTTTGACGGATACCGGCCACCAGCCAAGGCTGGTCATCGCCCTGGACACGCTCCATGTTCCAGCTTTCGCTGAACGCCTCGCCCTTGTCGAAGCGAGAGTCTTTCGACACACCGCTGAAGGTCAGGGTGGCGATGGTCTTGTCGGCGCGATCGTCGACGCCATCCAGTTGCACGTGCAGGTTGTCGATGTAGGTGGACTGGAAACCGTCACCCAGCTCAGCTCGCTCGCGCTTGAGGAACTCCAGCAGTTGCGGGGTTACGAACTCGGCGATCTTGTCCATTTCGTTCGCGTCCCAATGTTGCTGCAGGGCCATGAAGTGGCTGCGGGCAGCTTCGATGAAACGTTGTTCGTTGAACCAGGCGGGCGCGTTGATGACCGGCCGGGCGGCAGCAGGGGCTGGCGAGCCACCGAAGATCGAACCACTGGCTGGCTGTTGGTTGAACACTTCACGCTGCATCGGCGCGTGACCGGCCGGAGCGAACTGCTCCTGCTGCTTGCGGCGACGAGCGGCAATGAAGCGGAAGACCAGGAAGGCGATGACCGCCATGATCAGGATGTCGAAGATCTGCATGCCCTGGAAGCCGTCGCCCATGAACATGGAGGCGAGCAGGCCACCGGCGGCGATGCCGGCCAGGGGGCCGAGCCAGCGCGAAGCACCGCTGGCCTTGGTAGCGGCGCCGGCGGCACCGGCCGCGCCTGCGGTGGCCGCAGTGGAACCGGCGGCAGAGGACGGCGCCATCTGGCTGGTCTGGTGAGTCGGAGCGGCGCCCGAGCTTTTACCACCGCCAAAGCGCTTGGCGGCATTGGCGTCGATGGCCATCGTCAGGCCGATGCACAACGCCATGGCGATGCTAAGAAAACGTTTCATATAAAGGCATTCCCATTTGTGGATAGCACGCGCGCCATGTTGCACAGCTGAACTGTTGCTGGCTAGCGGCAGAGTGTTTCGGGCTTTTGCGTGACAGCTCAGGTTCAGCTTCAATCGCGCAAGAGGGCTTGTTCGCTTTGGGCTGTAGGAAAGAGGGATTAGTTCTGTCGGAGAACTGAGGGCAACCTTATTGTGGGAGCGAGCCTGCTCGCGATTGCTGTGGGTCAGTCAGTAGGGATGCTGACTGTTACTGCGCAATCGTGAGCAGGCTCGCTCCCACAGGGTCTACACAAATTTCTAGATCGCCTCGAGCTTGGCATACCCCAGCATCAGCCATTTGCTGCCTTCGCTGAAGTTGACCTGCACCCGGGCCTGCGTGCCGGCGCCTTCGAAATTGAGGATCACGCCGTCGCCGAATACCGAATGGCGCACGGCCTGGCCGAGGCTGAAGCCGGTTTCCGGGATGTCGCTGCCGCCGAACAGGCTGCTGGTGCCTTGCTGCTGGCCGCCGAACGGACGGCTGACACTGTTGGACAAGCGCACTTCCTGGATCAGGCCTTTCGGCACTTCACGTACGAAGCGCGACACTTTGTTGTAGGTCTCGCTGCCATACAAGCGCCGGGTTTCGGCATAGGTCAGCACAAGGTTCTGCATGGCGCGGGTGATGCCGACGTAGGCCAGTCGTCGCTCCTCTTCCAGGCGTCCCGGTTCTTCCAGGCTCATCTTGTGCGGAAACAGACCTTCTTCCATGCCCACCAGGAATACGTAGGGGAATTCCAGGCCCTTGGCGCTGTGCAGAGTCATGAGCTGGATGCTGTCTTCATGCTCGTCAGCCTGGGTGTCGCCGGCTTCCAGGGAGGCGTGGCCAAGGAAGGCAGCCAATGGCGACAGGTCGGCGTCTTCTTCGGTGTTCTCGAAGTTGCGTGCGGCGCTGACCAGTTCCTCAAGGTTTTCCACCCGGGCCTGGCCTTTCTCGCCTTTTTCCGCTTCGTGGTAGGCGATCAGCCCGGACTGCTCGATGACGGTCTGGGTCATAGAATGCAGGGGCATTTCCCTGCATTTGGTGGCCAGGTCCTCGATCAGTTCCATGAACGCCTTCAGCGCACCGGCTGCGCGGCCGGTCAGCCCTTTGTTGGCAACCAACTGCTGCATGGCCTCCCACATGGACACATGGCTGTGCCGTGCGTGATCGCGAATGGCTTCGACGGTCTTCTCGCCAATGCCCCGGGTCGGCACATTGATGACTCGTTCCAGGGCCGCATCGTTGCCGCGACCTTCGATCAGACGCAGGTAGGCCATGGCGTTCTTGATCTCGGCGCGCTCGAAGAAGCGCTGCCCGCCGTAGATGCGATAAGGGATCCGCTCGCGCAGCAAGGCCTCTTCCAACACCCGCGACTGGGCGTTGGAGCGATACAGAATGGCAATGTCGCTGCGGGCCAGGCCGGTTTTCAGCGCGCTCTCGATGGTTTCCACCACATAGCGGGCTTCATCGTGTTCGTTGAAGGCGGCGTAGAGGTTGATCGCCTCGCCGTCGCCACCGTCGGTCCACAGCTCCTTGCCCAGGCGTCCGGTGTTGTTGGCGATCAAGGCGTTGGCGGCTTTGAGGATACCGGCGGTGGAGCGGTAGTTCTGTTCCAGGCGGATGACTTCGGCGTCGGGAAAGTCAGCGGAGTACTGGTGGATATTCTCGATCTTGGCACCGCGCCAGCCATAGATCGACTGATCGTCGTCCCCCACCACCATCAGGCTGTCGCCGCCCTTGGCAAGCAGGCGCAACCAGGCGTATTGCACGGCGTTGGTGTCCTGGAATTCGTCCACCAGCACATGCCGGAAGCGCTTTTGATAGTGCTCCAGCAAGCCTGGGTGGTCACGCCACAGGTCCAGCGCACGTAGCAGCAACTCGGAAAAGTCGATGACGCCGGCGCGCTGGCAGGCAGCCTCGTAGGCCTCGTAAATGCTGCGCATGGTTGCCAGGAACAGATCACCGCTGGCCTGGATGTGTTGCGGGCGCAGCCCCTCGTCCTTCTGTCCGTTGATGAACCACTGGGCCTGGCGCGCCGGCCAGCGCTGATCGTCCAGCCCCAGCTCGCGGATCACTCGCTTGACCAGGCGCTGCTGGTCATCACTGTCGAGGATCTGGAAGGTCTGGCTCAGACCGGCTCCCTGCCAGTGTGCCCGCAGCAGGCGGTGCGCCAGGCCGTGGAAAGTACCGACCCACATGCCGGCAGGGTTGAGGCCCATCAGTTGCTCGATGCGATGACGCATCTCGGCAGCGGCCTTGTTGGTGAAAGTCACCGACAGGATCGAATGGGGCGAGGCATTCTCGACCTGGATCAACCAGGCGATACGGTGCACCAGCACTCGGGTCTTACCGGAGCCGGCACCGGCCAGGACCAACTGACGACCCACGGAGGCGGCTACGGCCTGACGTTGGGCATCGTTGAGGGAATTCAGCAGAAGGGAGAGATCATCGCGCATCGGGGCATTCTAGGGTGTCGAAGTCACCCCGGGCAAACCGAGCTTTGCACCAGCCGATAAAAGACCATTTGTTGATGACCGGTTGGTCATGGCCTACAGGCATCGGTGGGCCTCGCTTGGAGGCGTTGTACCAACGGAAATTGTGACTTTTTTCGCTGATTTTATGAGCCAGGACAGTGTGGGATGGCCTATGGCTTGTGTATGCTCGCTGCATGTTCGGGTTCTCCACGCCTCGCTGAATAAGAACAACAACAGTGCCAATGACGCTCAATCCCGATCCGGCGGGCCCTTGTGTGGAACCGCGGGTCATCTACAAGCAGTACGCCACGCAGATGGCGGTCGAACGCACGCGTCTGCTGTATCAAGGCTCTCTGTTGCCTACGCTGTTCATGCTGATCAACGGCCTGGTTTGTGCCGCGCTGCTTTGGGAGCCGCGGCGCTATTTCCTGGTGAGTGTCTGGCTTGTCTGGTTGCTGTCGCTGGTCGCGTTGCGGGTGATTCAGGTCGCCGCGTTCGATTCGGCGATTCCCAGTCGCCAGGCACAGCCCATCTGGCTGCGCATGTTCTTGCTTGGCTCCGCGCTAACCGGACTGACACTGGCCGGGGCCGGCATCGCTCTGGTTCCGGCCGACAGCTTCCAGCAACAGGCCTGGGTGTTCGGGCTGATCGGGGCCGCTACCTTGTCGGCCAGCGTTGCCTATGCGGTGAGTCTGCCGGCGTTCCTGTCATTTACCTTGCCCTGCCTGTTGCCGGCCATTCTCTATCTGTTCTGGGGCGATGACGAGCAGCAGCGGGGGTGGGGCTGGCTCGGGCTGGTGGTGCTGGTTTCGTTGAGCGTAGTGGCCTGGCAAGTCAATCGGTTGATACGCAGTGGCATGCTGCGGCGGTTCCAGAACCAGGCGTTGATCGAGCATTTGCAGCAGGCGCAAACCTGCAGCGCGCAGCTCAACGAGGCACTCGCACGGGAAGTCGAGCAGCGTCGTAACGCCGAAGACCAGTTGCGCGCCGCCCAGGCCGGCCTGGAGGCCCGAGTGGCCCAGCGCGGCCAGGCGCTGGAGGTGGCCAGCCAGGCCCTGAGCAAAAGCGAGGCTCGCCTGGCCTTGGCCCTCAAGGCCAGTGAGCTGGGGCTGTGGGATTGGAACCTGCAGACGGACGAGGTTCATCACACCCAACTCAAGGAACTGTTCGGCCTGGAGCCCGAATACGTCACGGCGATGCTCGGCCACCTGACTCCGCGCCTGCATCCTCAGGACCTGCCGGTGCTCAAGCGGGCGTTGGTCGAACACCTCAAGGGCCGCAGCGAGGATTACCAGATCGAATATCGGGTGCGCCACGGCGACGGGCATTGGGTATGGATCGAAGACCGCGGCCGTGCGGTGGAACGCAGTGCCAGCGGACGGGTGCTGCGCATGGTCGGTACCCGGCGAAACATCAGTGCCACTAAAGAACTCGAACAGCAACGACAACTGGCAGCCACGGTGTTTGAAGCCGCCAGCGAAGGCATCGTGATCTTTGACCCCAACTATGCATTACTGGCCGCCAACCAGGCGTTCACCCGGGTGACCGGTTTCAATATCGATGACATGCTGGGTCGCAACGTGGTCGACCTGCCGTGCAGTCGCGATGCGCGCCGACACTACCCGATCATCCGTCAATCGCTCAAGCAACACGGCACCTGGCAGGGTGAACTGGTGGAAGCCAGAGCCAATGGCGAGTTGTACCCGCAATGGTTGCAACTGAATGTGGTGCGCGATAGTCGGGGAAATATCAGCCATATCGTGGGCTTCTTTGCTGATCTTTCGGCGCGGCGCGCCTCCGAAGAGCGCATGCGCTATCTGACCCATTACGATGAGCTGACCGGCCTGGCGAACCGCTCGTTGTTCCGTGAGCGCCTCCACGAGGCTCACCAACGGGTACGTCAGGGCGGGCGGCGCAGTCTGGCGTTGCTGCATATCGACCTGGATCGGTTCAAGCTGCTCAACGACAGCCTCGGTCACGATATTGCCGACCAGTTACTACAGAAGATGGCCAGACGCCTGATCAATGCGCTTCCCGAGGCGGACACTATCGCCCGGCTGTCCGGCGATGAGTTCGCGGTATTGTTCGATGCATATGGCAACCTTTCCAGCCTGGCGAGGGTAGCGACGCGTCTGTCGGCCAAGTTGCGCCTGCCGGTGACCATCGAAGGTCACGAATTGGTAGTCAGTGCCTCTATCGGCATCAGCCTGCTGCCCGACAATGCACGGGAAGTGTCCACGCTGGTCAGCCAGGCGAACATGGCGATGCAGCATGCCAAGCACCTGGGTGGAGATAATTTCCAGTTTTACACCGACAGCCTCCAGGCCAGTACCCTGGAACGCCTGCAACTGGAAAATCAGCTGCGCAAGGCCCTCGAAGAGCAGCAGTTGAAAGTCTTCTACCAACCCAAGCTGTGCCTGACGACCGGACGCTTGAACGCCGTCGAGGCGTTGGTGCGCTGGGAGCATCCGCTCATGGGCCAGGTCCCGCCGGGGGATTTCATCGGTCTGGCCGAAGAAACCGGGCTCATCGGGCCAATTGGCGAATTCGTGTTGCGCCAGGCCTGTTGGCAGGCCTGCGAATGGCAGCGCCAAGGGCTTGCGCCCATCCGGGTGTCGGTCAATCTGTCGGTGCATCAGCTACGCCATGGCAAACTGGTCAGCCTGGTGCGGCAAGTGCTGGAAGAAACCGGCCTGGCGCCTCAATACCTGGAGCTGGAGTTGACCGAGAGCCAATTGCTCGACAGCGTGGAGCACATCATCGCCACGTTCCAGCAATTGCGTGACCTCGGGGTCAAGCTGGCAATCGACGATTTCGGCACCGGTTATTCGTCCTTGAGCTACCTCAAGCGTATCCCGGTGGATTACGTGAAGATCGACCAGGCGTTCATTCGCGGGCTGGAAGAGGGCAGCGTGGATACGGCGATCACCCGGGCGATCATCACGATGGCCCATGGGTTGTCGCTCAAGGTAGTGGCCGAGGGCGTGGAGCGGCGCGAACAGCTCGACTTCCTGAAAGCCGAGCAATGCGACGAGGTGCAGGGTTACCTCATCAGTCGCCCGGTCGAGGCTGATGAGCTGGTCCGGTTGCTACAGAAACAGTACATGGAATGAACTTCCCACCGCAGCGCCAGGTGTCGTGACGGTCCGGTGGGAAGATCAAGGTGTTAATTAATGGGTGATGATAACTTCATCGATGTGATGAAGTAGCTCGCCTTGGTAAAAGATACTGACGCCGGTCACATTCGACTGTCCTGCAACGGCATATTCAACGTGTTTTTCGGTGATGACTTGCAGCGACGGATCGCTGGAGTGCTCCAACTTCAATTCCAGTCGCAAGTCAAAAGATTTGTCTTGTAGTGCACTTCGCACCAGCGTCGGCGTAACGCCGGTGTTGGGGATTTCTACGGTGCCAAACGCGCGGAAAGAGGCGGCGCCCGGCATGCGGTCGATTTGTGCGGTCCAGTTTTTGGTTTTAATAGTCATGTTTGTAACTCCTGTAATTGAGTGGGTGTTGCGTCCTGCGTCACCAATATAGGAGGCTGCAATTAATTAGGGAAGACGAGGGTGTGCGTGGATTTGAAAGATAGTATGTATTCGGCTTATTAGGGTTAGTTGGATTTTTTAGTTTGGGTACGGTCTGGGAAACCAACTAGTGTTCAATAACACTAGTTGGGCGGATGAGTGGGCTCGGGGGCTTTGACGCGTCAGCATCCTTACGCCCATGGATGCGAAAGCCGTCGGCCACATTCCAGATTTGTTGTCAGATGATTTTCATATGTCCGCAAGGCCGCTGCAGGTGGCTACATGGCGCATTTCCCGCCAAAACCAGGGGTAGCCAAGCCCATCCAGTTACGTTTTGACCAGGCAAAATGCCAATTCTTGTAGTATAACTACAAGATTGCTACATCCCGGCCCCTGCCAATAACAAGAGTCCAGCCCCTTGAACCTGTTGCAACACATCGCCCAGTCACGCCACCTGCTGCGCAAATCGGAATTGAAAGTTGCCGATCATGTACTGCTTGACCCTGCGGCCGTCATGCACAGCTCCATGGCTGATCTCGCCCACAGCGTTGGCATCAGCGAACCGACCATCGTGCGTTTCTGCCGGGCCATCGGTTGCTCTGGCTTCCAGGACCTGAAGCTCAAGCTGGCGCAAAGCCTGGCGGCCGGGGCGAGCTTCGGCCAGTTTGCGATCCATGAAGATGATTCGGTCGCCGACTATAGCCTGAAGATTTTCGACACCACCCTGCACACCTTGATGGAGGTTCGCGAGAAGCTCGACCCGGTGGCGTTGCAGAAAGCCGTGACGGCGATGTCCCAGGCCCAGCGGGTCGAGTTCTACGGCTTCGGTGCTTCCGGCGCGGTAGCGGCTGATGCCCAGCACAAGTTCTTCAGGCTGCTGCTCACAGCGGCGGCCTATTCCGATCCGCACATGCAGGCAATGTCGGCGGTCACGTTGAAGCCTACCGACGTGGCGATCTGTATTTCCCAGTCGGGACGTTCCAAGGACTTGCTGATCACCGCCAACCTGGTGCGTGAGAGCGGGGCCTCGCTGATCACCCTGTGCCCGAGCCAGACGCCACTGGCCGAGCTCTCCACGGTGAACCTGGCCATCGACGTGCATGAGGACACCGAGATCTACACGCCGCTGACCTCGCGCATCGCGCATCTGGTGGTCATCGACGTCCTGGCAATGGGCGTCGCCATGGCGCGCGGCCCGAGCCTGGTCAACCACCTCAAGAGCGTCAAGCGCAGCCTGCGCAGCCTGCGGTTGTCGCCCAAGTCGGTGAAGGCGCTGGACGACTGAGCCCCGAAGGCAGAGCTTCTGTGGCGAGGGAGCTTGCTCTGTGGCGAGGGGATTTATCCCCACTGGACTGCGCAGCAGTCCCAAGCTTTTCTCTGGTATTTCATTGACGGTGGGACGTCCTCGGGGCTGCTGCGCACCCCAGCGGGGATAAATCCACTCGCCACAGTTTTGTCCCTTCAAAATCTCATCCCTGAATTCATCGTTCTGTAACCCATGCGCCGCCAAACGGTCATCCCACGCCTGCATCGTAAAGCTCCCGTATACGTCTTGGGAGTCTCGACATGACCCAGTCCTACGAAGAACGCAGCGCCGTCAAAACCCGCCGTCAGCAAGAAGACCAGCGCCGCATGGCGTTCCGTCGTGCGATCGAAGACCGCTATGAGCAGCGTCAGCTTCTGGCAGAAATCAGCGAATTTCCTGACGCGGTCGAGTTCAATTACTGGCAGGCGTCACCGTTGGCTTCCCGTCGAAACGCTCAACCAGGCCAATGATCTGAGCGCGCTCGCCGCGCACGAATGCCAGGAAAGCGTGGGCCACCGGTGACAAGCGCTTGGCCCGGGCCTGCACCAGGCACCAGCTGCGGTAGAGCGGCAGTTCCTCGACCGGCAGTTCGATGAGCGCGCCGGATGACAACTCACGGCTCACGGCGTGGCGCGTCAACAGCGCCACGCCCAGGCCCGCCACCACGCACTCGCGTTGGGCCTCGGCCGAGGCCACCTCCAGGGTCTGGGTGAAATGCACCCGTTTCTCCTTGAAATACTCTTCGCAGGCCAACCGCGTACCCGAGCCCGGTTCGCGCAGCAACAGCGTATACGGTTCCAGATCTTGCAGGCGCAGGGGGGGCATGTGGGACAGCGGATGGTCGGGCGGCGCCACGGCGACGATGGGATTGTTGAGAAACGGTAGGAATTCCAGACCCATGTCCTGAGGCACCATGGACATGATCACCAGATCATCGCGGTTGTCCGAGAGCCGTCGAATGACCTGGCCGCGATTGACCACCGTGAGGCTCAGGTTCACCTCCGGGTGCTGGCGCTTGAACGCGGCGAACAGGTGCGGGGCGAAATACTTGGCACTGGATTCCACTGCCAGTTTCAGCTGGCCCTGCAGCGAACCCTGCATGTCCGAGAGTTGCATATCGAGGTTTTCCAGGCGCCCGAAGATGTCCCGGCTGGCCCGCTGCAACGCTTCGGCGGCTTCGGTCATGTAGAGCTTTTTGCCTACATATTCAAACAGCGGCTGGCCGATCAGCTCTTCAAGGGATCGAATCTGTAGGCTAACGGCCGGTTGCGTGAGCGACATTTCATCGGCCGCACGGCTGTAGGACCGTAGGTCACACACCTCATTGAAAACCTGAAGTTGTCGCAATGTCATACGCATCAATGACTTACGCATTCGCTAGGTACTCTGAGCCGCGGTGGATGGAACAACTATAAAGGTTTGCTTATACACGACCCAATAAATATTCATTTTTGTTAATCCTCAGCCGGGACTAGTGTGGATGTGCGACCAATTGTTACATCTGGTCACGCGTCGGCCTGGGCTCCAGGTCGTGGTATCACCGGCTCAAGGGAACCTCCAATTGATAAAAAAGATCCTGATCGCCAACCGCGGTGAGATTGCCGTTCGCATCGTGCGCGCCTGCGCCGAGATGGGCATTCGCTCGGTCGCGGTCTATTCCGACGCTGATCGGCATGCGTTGCATGTCAAGCGTGCGGACGAGGCCCACAGCATCGGTGCCGATCCGCTGGCCGGTTATCTGAACCCGCGCAAGTTGGTGAACCTGGCGGTGGAGACTGGCTGCGATGCCTTGCATCCCGGCTACGGTTTTCTCTCGGAAAACGCCGAACTGGCGGACATCTGCGCCGAACGCGGAATCAAATTCATCGGTCCGGCGGCTGAAGTCATTCGCCGCATGGGCGACAAGACCGAAGCGCGCCGCAGCATGATCAAGGCTGGTGTGCCGGTCACGCCGGGCACCGAAGGCAACGTGTCGGGCATCGAAGAAGCGCTCAGCGAAGGGGACCGTATCGGTTACCCAGTGATGCTCAAGGCCACCTCCGGCGGTGGCGGTCGCGGTATCCGTCGCTGCAACAGCCGTGAAGAACTCGAACAGGCCTTCCCACGGGTGATTTCCGAGGCCACCAAGGCGTTCGGCTCGGCGGAAGTATTCCTGGAAAAGTGCATCGTCAATCCCAAGCACATCGAAGCGCAGATCCTGGGTGACAGTTTCGGCAATGTGGTGCATCTGTTCGAGCGTGACTGCTCGATCCAGCGTCGTAACCAGAAGCTGATCGAGATCGCCCCCAGCCCGCAATTGACCCCTGAACAGCGCGCCTATATCGGCGACCTCTCGGTGCGCGCCGCCAAGGCCGTGGGGTATGAGAACGCCGGCACCGTGGAGTTCCTGCTCGCCGAGGGCGAGGTGTACTTCATGGAGATGAACACCCGGGTGCAGGTGGAGCACACCATCACCGAAGAAATCACCGGGATCGACATCGTTCGCGAGCAGATCCGCATTGCGTCCGGGCTGCCGCTGTCGGTCAAGCAAGAGGACATCGTACACCGTGGCTTTGCGTTGCAGTTCCGGATCAACGCCGAGGACCCGAAAAACAACTTCCTGCCCAGCTTCGGCAAGATCACCCGCTACTACGCCCCCGGCGGACCGGGCGTGCGCACCGACACGGCAATCTATACCGGCTATACCATTCCGCCGTTCTACGACTCGATGTGCCTGAAGCTGGTGGTCTGGGCGTTGACCTGGGAAGAAGCGATGGACCGTGGCCTGCGGGCCCTGGACGACATGCGGCTGCAAGGGGTCAAGACCACCGCCGCGTATTACCAGGAAATCCTGCGCAATCCGGAATTCCGTAGCGGCCAGTTCAACACCAGCTTCGTCGAAAGCCACCCTGAACTGACCAACTACTCGATCAAGCGCAAACCCGAAGAGCTGGCTCTGGCCATCGCCGCCGCCATTGCCGCCCACGCAGGCCTGTAAGGAATCATGAACATGTCCAAGAAGATCTTTGTCACCGACACAATCCTGCGCGACGCCCACCAATCGCTGCTTGCCACCCGCATGCGCACCGAAGACATGCTGCCGATCTGCGACAAGCTCGACAAAGTCGGCTACTGGTCGCTGGAAGTCTGGGGCGGTGCGACGTTCGACGCCTGCGTGCGTTTCCTCAAGGAAGACCCTTGGGAGCGTCTGCGCCAACTGCGCGCGGCCTTGCCCAACACCCGCCTGCAAATGCTCCTGCGCGGCCAGAACCTGCTGGGCTACCGCCATTACAGCGATGACGTAGTCCGCGCATTCGTTGCCAAAGCGGCGGTCAACGGCATCGATGTGTTCCGCATTTTCGATGCAATGAACGACGTGCGTAACCTGCGGGTTGCCATCGAAGCGGTGAAGGCTGCCGGCAAGCATGCCCAGGGCACCATCGCCTACACCACCAGCCCGGTGCACACCATCGACGCCTTCGTGGCTCAGGCCAAGCAGATGGAAGCCATGGGTTGCGATTCGGTGGCGATCAAGGACATGGCCGGTCTGCTGACCCCCTACGCCACCGGCGAATTGGTCAAGGCACTGAAAGCTGAGCAATCGCTGCCGGTGTTCATCCACTCCCACGACACCGCCGGCCTGGCTGCGATGTGCCAACTCAAGGCCGTGGAAAACGGGGCCGATCACATCGACACCGCGATCTCCAGCTTCGCCTGGGGCACCAGCCATCCGGGCACTGAGTCGATGGTCGCCGCCCTCAAGGGCAGTGAGTTCGATACCGGTCTGGACCTGGAACTGTTGCAAGAGATCGGCCTGTACTTCTACGCCGTGCGCAAGAAGTACCACCAGTTCGAAAGCGAGTTCACGGCGGTAGACACCCGCGTCCAGGTCAACCAGGTGCCGGGCGGGATGATCTCCAACCTCGCCAACCAGTTGAAAGAGCAGGGCGCGCTGAACCGGATGAACGAAGTGCTGGCGGAAATCCCGCGGGTGCGCGAAGACCTCGGCTTCCCGCCGTTGGTGACTCCGACCTCGCAGATCGTCGGCACCCAGGCTTTCTTCAACGTACTGGCCGGTGAGCGCTACAAGACCATCACCAACGAAGTGAAGCTTTATCTACAAGGCGGCTACGGCAAGGCGCCGGGGTCGGTGAATGAGAAGCTGCGTCGCCAGGCCATCGGCAGCGAAGATGTGATCGATGTGCGTCCGGCCGATCTGCTCAAGCCGGAAATGACCAAGCTGCGTGGCGAAATCGGTGCGCTGGCCAAGTCCGAAGAAGACGTACTGACCTATGCCATGTTCCCGGACATCGGCCGCAAGTTCCTCGAAGAGCGCGAAGCCGGCACCCTGACTCCGGAAGTGCTGTTGCCGATCCCCGAGGCAGGCGCTGTCAGCTCTGCTGGCGGCGAAGGCGTGCCGACCGAGTTCGTCATCGACGTGCACGGCGAGACCTACCGCGTCGACATCACCGGCGTCGGCGTCAAGGCCGAAGGCAAGCGTCACTTCTACCTGTCCATCGATGGCATGCCGGAAGAGGTGGTGTTCGAGCCGCTCAACGAATTCGTCGGCGGCGGCAGCAGCAAGCGCAAGCAAGCCACTGCACCAGGCCACGTCAGCACCACCATGCCGGGCAACATCGTCGATGTGCTGGTCAAGGAAGGCGACGTGGTCAAGGCCGGCCAGGCGGTACTGATCACCGAAGCCATGAAGATGGAAACCGAAGTCCAGGCGGCTATCCCCGGCAAGGTCACCGCTATCCACGTGGCCAAGGGCGACCGGGTCAACCCGGGCGAGATCCTGATCGAGATCGAAGGCTGAACGAACAGCCTCGATACAACGTTTTAACCTCGGGGGGGCATGGGCTCCCCTTTTTTTTGCCTGAATTTTCGCGGACCCCCTGTGGGAGCGAGCCTGCTCGCGATAGCGTTGGGTCAGCGCGCATAGTCGGTGATAGTGACGCCGTCATCGCGAGCAGGCTCGCTCCCACAGGGGATGGAGGTCTGCACGGAACAGGTCAGAACACCATCCGCCACTGCCCCATCAACGCACCGTTGCGATTGTCCTGGCCGGTTTCACCCTTGTAGCTCAGTCCCAATGTATGTCGCGGCGAAACGGCCAGGTCCAGTGCGGCTTCCAGCTGCAGGCTGTCCCGGTCCAGTTCGATGCCTTCGACGGTATAGGTCTTGCCGCCGTCGACCAGACGCTGGCGAGAGCTGCCGCGGATGTCGCCATAGAGGTGCTTCCAGCCGACGTTCAGCCGGGGAATCAACCGCGTGCCCTGGTCCAGAACGAAGGCGCGGGCGAGGTGTAGGCCCAGACCACTGGTGTAGTGGTCTTGGGTCTGGCCCTCGAACTGCAGCGCCGCGTCGCCGCCTTTCTCCGTGAAGTGATCGCGTTGGTAGCGCTGGTAGCCCAGCTGGACGTAGGGCTCGATATCGAAATGACCAACGTCCAGGTTGTAGCCGATTTGCCCGAAGACCTGCTGCGTGCTGGCGTCGTAACGACCCTTCAAGCGATCGTTGAAGCCATTGAAGTCGACGTGGCGCTTGGTGTTGCCTTCGTGATTGCCGTACACCGCGCCCAGGCGTAGCGCCAGCGGCCCGTCCTGACGCAAGGCGTAGGCGCCGACGTGCCAACTGTCGAGCCCGCCATCGAATCGATAACCGTCCAGCCGCGTCTCGCTCTTGCCGCCGGCGATCCCCAGGCGCCAAGCCGGGCTGATTGCCCAATCGGTCCCCAACAGCACGCCTGTAGTCGAATGCTTCAGGGCGTAGTCGTCCAGATGCTTGCCGATGCGGCCGCTGTTGCCGATGGCCTGGACCCAGACCTGGCCGTTGCCATGGGCGCCCTGGGGATTGCTCCGGCCCATGGCCGCGAGCACCCCGGTGCCGATGGGGGTGATGCTGCTCAAGGTGGCATTGCCCAGGTCGGCCACGTCATAGCCAGTGAGCTGGTCGATGGCGTCGGCAGCGGTCGTCAGGTTGGTGCCGAGCAGGGCATTGATGGCGGTGTTGGGTTCTGGTTGGGGCTGGGCGGTTTGCGCCGGGGCGACCGAGGCTTGAGCCGCTGCTTGCAGGGTTTCGACGAGCGGGGTTGCCGTTGCTTTTGTTTCCGCTGGAGCCGCCGCAGCCTCGGCAATGATGGCTTCTTCGATAGGTTCGGTCACTGTCGGTTTGAGCGGCTGCAGGTCTTCAACAGCCTCGACGAACGATTGCCCGTTTTCGGTGGTCGCTGCCAGCGTGACCGGTACGTAGTTACGGGTGTAGATCAGGCGAACTTCCTTGTCCAGGTAGTCTGCATTGGCGTCCATGAAGGCCAGTTCATTGACGACCTCGCCGAACTCACCTTCGATGGCGTTCGCCCGGATCACTGTATGCGCGCCGTTCTCGATGGCATCGCCCGCCACGCCGGTGACGGTCAATGTTGCGTTGCCCAGGCGTGCGGTACCGCCCACGTCGAGGGTGGCGTAATGGCCCTCGGCGTTGACCCGGTGAATCAGGTTGGCCGTTTCCGACAGGGAAAGATCCCGGACCACCGACGGCGCACCGGTCTGTGGGCCGATTTCCAGCTGGCCCGCGACGTTGAGCCACTCCACCGTACCATTGCCACCGAACCAGGCTTTCTCGCGCACCTCCACACGGCCGGTGACGGTGCCGGTGTTGGTCATGCGCGCTTCGGGCTCGACAATGATGCGATTGGCCAACACGCCCTGGTTATCCAACGTACCGAGCACGCCGATCGGTCCTTCGATATGGCCGCTGTTCACGAGTGTGGTCTTCGGCTCGATCACAGCCCAGCCAGCGAAGCGTCCAGTGTGTTGCCACTCACCTTTTGTCAGGTGCAACCCCTCGAAATGGCGCGCCTCTTCAAGTTTCCCGCCCTTGGCAATGTCCAGTTTCAGCATGTTCGTGCCGCCACCCCCGTCCACGGCACCAACGAATTTTCCGCGTCCGTTGAGGATGGCCAGGTCGTTGATGTCCGTCAGCCTCTCGCCGTCCTTGTGAGGCTTGAGATTCTTGCTCGGATGGGTGTCCGTCGCCTCGGCGAACGCTTTGAGACGACCTTGCAGCTCGGCCGTTGTGGGGATATCGGCCAATGGCTGAGCCATACAGATATCAGCACTACCCAGCACCAGCGCAACGGCCAGGGCGAGGTGACGGGGCGGGTATGAATGTCGGGTTGGCATCGAATGCGACCTCTCATGAAGGGAGTCCGCACTGTAAAAATTCCAGCCGTCGAGCGATGCCAGCCATGTCTTTGCTGCGGGCAAGACGCGGCGGATGAAATCCGTAGGCCACTGGCAGTGCGCTCAATGATTCATGGTGTCGGCTGGCAAGGGCTGACGCTTTGCCCTACAGCATCCTCGGACCGGTCGGTTTGACGGGCCATGGTCACATCAACTTACGCTCGCGCAGCGGCCCAGCTGTCTCCCATACATATGTACGCCATGGCGGCTCGAACGGCGCGATAGGGTCCGGACTCTTCAATCAGAACCGGACCCTTCAGATGTCGATTTTCCCCAACGATGAACCGGGTGTTGCATCGCCCGGCCCCCAGTCGGAAGCGACCGACGCCCAGGCGAGGGAGCAACTCAGGCAGTTGGACCTGCTGGACACCCACCAGGTACAGCTGTCCCGGTTGTTCGCCGCCGTTCCCACCTTCGACAAGGTCATGGGAAACCTGCTGGTCGGCCTGCTCAAGGCCAGGATTGCGGCAAAGATGTTTCGTCCATCGCTGCTGGCGGGACTGGAACCGGATCACTGCTATGTGAACCGCTTCACCACGAGCCCGAACGGCCAACGCATCCTGATTTCAACAGAAAGCTTTACCCAGCTGCTGCGCAACAGCCTGATAACCGGCACGGCCCCTGACTTTGCCAACGGTGGCGTCGGTTTTTTCACTCGCCCCGATTCCCTCAAGGACGCCGACAGCCTCTTTGCCGTCGCGCTCGACGGGCCTACGTTGCGGGCCCTGCAGACGGTGTTCCATATCCCGCACCCGCCCACGAACGAGCAGGTGAAACGTGAGTTCCGTGATGAGCTGGCGCGTTTTCGTCAGCGCAAGGACTGGGAGGCGGCGCTGGGCGTGACGGCCTCGTCCACCACGCAAGCCGCCCTGGCGCAGTTGTTGTCCCGACGCTTCCTGCACCTGTTCGATCTGTACAAGGCCGATCGGGACCCTGTCGCCCAGCCCAGCCAGGCTGTGCGAATCCAGCAAAGCGATGACGATCGTCTGCTGGACCTCATCACCACGCATCCGTCCCAAGACGACCGGAGCCGTTTGTCGCGCGCTCCCGTGCCTCATGTCTATGCAGTCATGC
The DNA here is from genome assembly GCF_052042015.1 of Pseudomonas sp. SMV71. Classification (NCBI taxonomy): domain Bacteria; kingdom Pseudomonadati; phylum Pseudomonadota; class Gammaproteobacteria; order Pseudomonadales; family Pseudomonadaceae; genus Pseudomonas; species Pseudomonas sp. SMV71. The sequence goes on from NZ_JBKGGU010000008.1 coordinate 190,896, forward strand.
TCGACAGCGGCGCGGCACAGCGGCAGAAGTGGCCGGCGGCGATGGTGATCAAGTTTACCGACCGGCCTTCGCTGTTCCTGTATTCCCTGGAGCGTGGGCTTGAGCGCTTCGAAGCGTTCCAGGACCTGGTCAGCCGCGTACGGCCCTTTCTTGACGGCCAGGAGCACGTGATCCGGGACATTTCCACCGAACTGTCGGGGCATGTCTTCGAGGTGGCGGCCGCGGACCTGCTGCAGATGCAAGGCGCAGCGCTGGAAAAGGTCTTCAGCGCGCCCGCAAAGCCAACGGTTGCGGTGAATGATTTTGCGCGGCTCACCGAAGATGCCCTCGGCCTGCCGTCGTTATCGTTGGCCGGGCCACTGGTGGCCCGCCAGGAAGCCTTGATAGAGAAGCGTCGCCCCGCTTTCTACAAGAGCGCGGCCCCGGCCGAGCAGGCCCATTATCGGCGTCTCGAAAGCCAGGTATTCGACGCCGTCTACGTTCTGGGCAGCGACGTGCCGACGCTGGTGCGGTTCACGCAGCAGAAGATCAGGCAGTACGTACAACAAGCCTTCCACCCGCGCATCGACGTGGACCCGGATCGGACCCAGGTCAAGCTGTTCTTCGGCGACAGGGCCAACCCGAGACAATCGCGGACCACTAGCCTGACTCAGTTGATGCTCGACAATCTGCGGGCGCAGCAATACCCGAACGCCATGCGCGAAGTGCTGGCGGTGTACCTGATCGACCGCCACGGTCAACGCATTCGGCACCCGGACAGTGGCTTCTCGGTCACGATGACCGGAGGCGAGCTGGCCAGGATGGCGACGAGCATCGACGCCGGTGGCAACTATGAACTCCTGTTGCGCGAGCGAATGAACGAACCTCGCTACAAGGCGGCCTGGAAGGCGGCCTACCGGGCCAACCTGCTATTCAAGGGCTATGAGGCGACGCTCCAGGGCGACGCCGTGTTCAAGGCGCGTGTGATCGATCCGGTCGCCAAGCCCGCCCATCCGCCAAAGCTGTTGGCCAGTTGGCTGGAGGCAATCGTGCAATCTCCCACGGTAGCCACGCGGCCATGGGTGGGAGGCCGCCGGGTTCATGTCTACGGTCTGCTCCTGGGAGGCAGTGTCGATGCTCAGGGCAGCGCGCCGCGCAATGCCCTGAGCATCGACGGTGCGTTGGTTTTTTCAGACCAGGCCGGGCCAGACATCAAGGGCACCGTAGGCGTGTATTTTCCGGACAGCCCCCAGGGTAATGACCTGCATGAATTCGCCGACCTGAGCGACGGCATTACCGGGCTGTTGCAGCAGGAAGAATGGCGCACGTATTTCCGTTCGCGCATTTCAGCCCTCGATCAGGAACAAATCAAACGCGCCCTGGGCCAGCACCGTGGGCGTCCTCTGATTCGGGGCTGGCTGATCAGCGACGATTGGCTGGAGAGTTTTCACCGGGCCCACGTCAACTACCACAGCGCCTACGCGGATCACCGCTCCAACAGCAATCGCGACATCGGCCTGCAAACCACTGCGCGACTGGTGATGATGGCGGTGGAAATCGTCATGGACCTGGCCGCCCTGTTGTTGATCCCCGGCTTCCAGATGCTGACCCGTGCCATCAGGACCGGCTTGCTGGTGCTCAGAACCGGCGCGGTGCCAACGAACACGACCACTCTGGCGTTTGTCCATGCGGTGGCCAATACCCGTAAGACCGCAGGCCTTGGTGGCGTGAGCTTCAACGTACGAGGAGGTTCCTCCTTCCTGGCGGTGACGGCGCGCCAGAACGCGCCTGGCGCGCCGTTTGGCCTGCCCCTCGAAGCGGCGCTTTATCGGCGCTATGCAGTGGCCGATACCACGGTGATCCGGGGGCTGCCCGCGGACGCCCGCGGCTTCTATCGCCCCACCATCACCGACAGCGCCACGGGGAGCGCCGCGCGCCGGGTGTATGTGCAGCAACCCGACGGAACGGTGTTTCGGGTGCACGACCACACGCCGCTCGGGGCCGTCGAGGCGACCATCGTCGACCCGGTGTCAGGGTTGAACATCCGCTCCAGTGGCGTGATGAGAAGCACCGTGGCGCGTGCGCCCAATGGCGAATGGCACGCCGTCGGCTTTGGCCTGGGCGGGGGTAAACGCTCGCCGGCAGGTTCGCCTCAAGCGGGCCCGTCGAGCGCCAAACAACCCTCGACCGCGCTTCGCGCCGTGGCCGACCTGGTCCGCACGCCCAATGAGTGGGACGTCGAGATCATGGACCTGGTCCCCGCGCTCATCACCCGCCTTCCAAGCTGGCCGCGAAACCGCAGCCTGTTGGTCATCGATCAACGGCGTGGACACCAGGACTGGTCGATACGCTTTACCCCGGGCGTGGTCGAAAGCGGCTACCCGACCGGCACGCACCCGCTGCGCGCCGACACGGACGTCGTGCTGATCCGCACAGGGGAAAACCACTACACGCTGCGGCTGGCGGGCGATACCGACGTCACGTTCGACCCCGATGGCAACTGCTTCTTCAACGCCGTCGTCCGAGGGTTGAACGAGGGCCAGCCGTCACAGCGGTTTTCGATGCAGGGGCTGCGTAACGAAACCGCTGCCTACATCGAAGGCCACCCCGAGATGAGAAATTACCTGGTGGCCCCGCCCACCGGCCTGCAGCAAGCGCTCGCCGACAACGCACGTTCCCTGGAGCATCTGATGGGCAAGGCCGCGGTCTTCGATGTGAGCCAGATTGTCTACGGCACGCACAACCCGCATAACCTGTTTCAACCGCTGGTGAATTTTCTCAACCTCTATGCTGGCGACGCTGCGCGCCGAACATTGAATCAGGCCTGGGACGCCGCCCTGCCGCCCGAGATCCTGCGGCACATCGGCAGTTACCTGTCCCCCCGGGCACCGGGTCGCCCGATACTGAGCAGCATCCCGTACTACACGCAAACCGATCGATCCCTGCGGACCTTCTTCGAAGACACGCTGTTGGGGCCCATCAACCGTTCGGAAATCGTCGAACTGCTCAACAATGAATACCTGATGTTTTCCCAGGACGTGGTGCATATCATGCTCGAATACGGGCTCAAGGCCCGTGAGCTGACCGATCACCACCCCAGGAACAGCCTGGCCTATGTGCGCTATGACGACGCCCTGCATGGCCACCTCAACGAGACGCAGCTCGAAGAGACGCTCAACGGTGCCTACCTGGTGGACCGCGATGACTTGAAGAAGGCCAAGAGACGCTACGAGCAGGAGACCGGCAACCTCATGGATGACGATGCGGACTTGCTGGAGCAACACATTTATTACGACCGCGCCGATGACCTTGTCGACTTGCTCACCGTGGCGCTGGAGCGATTTCCCGTGTTGCAGGCGCGGGCAAGCATTCTACTCAAGTCTCCGGTGATCGCCTCCAACCTGGGAGGCCTGTTCCCCGTGAGCCTGCTGTCGCAATGGATACGCACACCGAGCATCTCCAACTCGCGCCTTCAGCTCATCGGCGATTACGTCAGCGGCCGCTATGACGAATTGACGAGGTATGGCGCCATCGATATCAACTGGATGCGGCCGTTCGACGACTGGAACCTGCACAGCCTGTTCACCCATCGCCAGGCCTTGCTGGATTTCTTCGGCTTTCTCCAGGAGGTCCGGTACGTCAAGGACAGTGACCTGTCGGCGGTCGCCCGGTTGTTTAGTTTGCCAGGGCAGCCGCTGTCCAACAGCCGGGTCGCGATCCTGTTCAACCGGTCGAACCTTTGGGTCTCCATTCGCTCGATGCGCGGGATTTCGCGCGACAGCGCCAGGGCCATCTGGCACGACTTGATCGGGCCGCAGTTCAGCGACGACAACATCCGTTTCGCATTGGGGCGACCAGGTTCGTTGGACAGCGAGTCGGCGCTCACCAGCGCCTTGATCGACAGCCTGGTCAATGATGAGGCCCGGGCGCATCGACTGATCCGGGATGCGTTCACCATGAGCGACCGACAGGTTCAGTACTTCCTGCATAACTTCGATTTTTCGGCGAGCTCCACAGGGCATGGCCGGCTGGATTTCGCCAGTTATGTCAGTGCCCATGGGGCCATACCCCAATGGGCCTGGCCGTACGCTCGAAGCGGGGTGACGCCGCAGGTGCTCGAGCCGTTCCTGGCCACGAGGAAGCCGCCTGAATCCTGATCGACCTTGAACGATCGCCACCGCGCGCCGATGCGCGGTGGCGATCCTCGCTCGCTCATCACGCCGAGCGACATTCGGCCAGGCTGCGCACCTGGCCGCCTTCTCGCTGATTCTCGTCGCTGAGCCATCGCTCGAACGCCGCGCCGAGCGCCGGCCATTCCGAATCCAGCATCGAGTACCACGCGGTGTCGCGGTTCTGTCCCTTGACCACCATGTGCTGGCGGAACACGCCTTCAAAGGTGAAGCCCAGCCGCTCGGCGGCGTAGCGCGAACGGGCGTTGGCGTTGTTGCACTTCCATTCCAGGCGCCGATAGCCCAGGGCAAACGCTTCTTTCGCCAGCAGGTACACCGCCTCGGTGCTTTTCGGCGAACGCTGCATCGGCGCGCCGAAGGTTACGTGGCCGATCTCGATGCGGCCCTGCGCGGGAACGATGGACATCAGGCTGAGGATGCCTTGCACCTGTTCATTGGCGCGATCGATCACGGTGAAGAAATACGGGTCGAGATGGGCAGCGTGGTTGTCCAGCCAGGCATTGAATGCCTTACGCTCGGAAAACGGACCGTAGGGCAGGTAGTCCCAGAGTTTCGGATCGGCGCCGGGGCCTTCGAGCGCGTGCCATAACCCGTCGGCGTGGCGCGCCGGGTCGAGCTTTTCCAGGCGGATGAACCTTCCTTCGATCAGTCGGGTGGTAGGCGCCGGGACACCTTTCCAATCGGCGAGTGAAATCGACATGCTGCGCTCCTTACAGGGCTTTGCGAAATTGAATGAAGCCAGGCCGTTCGGCGACGCGCTCGTAGAGCTGGATCGCGGTCGCGTTGGTTTCGTGGGTCAGCCAGTGAACCTTGCAGCAGCCGTCGGCCTTGGCGGTGTGGTAGACGAATTCGATCAACTGCCGGCCGACGCCCGTGCCGCGGCATTGTTCGGTCACCAGCAGGTCTTGCAGGTAGCAGGAGTTCTCGATGCTCCAGTTCGAGCGGTGATAAATGAAGTGCACCAGGCCCACCGCCTTATCGCCCTGCCAGGCGAGTGCACCGTGGGTCGGCTCGCGCTCGTCGAGCAGGCGTTGCCAGGTGCTCTGGCTGACGGCGTCCGGCAGTTCGGTGTTGTAGAACCGCAGGTAGGCCTGCCACAACGGCAGCCAGGCGGCGTGGTCGTCAGCGCTGACGAGGCGGATCTGGGTCTGGCTCATGTTCACTCCTTGGGCGAGGGGGCGGGCATCAAGCGTGCGAGCGCCTGATCCTGCGGGTCGAGGCTGGCGGCGAGGCCGTTCTGTACTCCGGCGGTGTCCGCCGGGCTGCGGTTCTGGCTGAGCTTGCGCTTGCCTTCCAAACGCTGGATGGGCAGGACGAACCCGACGATGGCCTTGAGCATGCTGTCGATGTACTCGGCCGGCGCATCGTCGAGTTTCCAGGGCTGGCTGCGACCGGTTTCGTGGCGGTCGGTGAGGGCGCCGACCAGCTTGCGCAGCCGATGCGGATCGCTGAACACCTCGGCACTGCCGTAGGCGTGTACGGCCAGGTAGTTCCAGGTCGGCACGACTTTGCCGTGCTCGGCCTTGCCGGGATAGAAAGCCGGGCTGACGTAGGCATCGGCCCCGGCAAAAACCACCAGGGCCTGTGCCCCAGCTTGCAGGTCGCGCCACTGCGGATTGGCCCGGGCCATGTGCCCATAAAGGCTGCCGTTGGGGCCTTGTTGCGTATCCAGCAGCAGCGGCAGATGACTGGCCTGCAAGCCGTGCTCACCTTGGGTGATCAACACGGCCAGGCGGCAGTCGTCCATCATCCGGTGCAACTCGGAGAGGTCCTCCACGGCGAAAGCTTTGGGGTTGTACATGACGATTTTCCTTGGCGATTGCGAGCATCCTAGGCAGGCTATTGGTCTGTTGTAAGAGCCACTTCGGGCCAATTCGATAGGACCATTGCGAGGTTGTCATGAGCCCCACCGTGCCGCCGCTGTCGTTCAACCCCGCCGGAATCGAGCTGGACCGTCGTCATGGACTCAGTCGCCAGCTTTACCAGGCGTTGCGTGCGCGGGTGCTCGACGGGCGCCTCGCCAGCGGCACGCGTCTGCCGGCCAGTCGTGACCTGGCGACGGCGTTGTCGATCTCCCGTAACAGCGTGGTGCGCGCTTACGATCAGCTATACGCCGAGGGATTCATCGAGGGGCGGGTGGGGGACGGCACATATGTGGCTGAGCTGTCTTCTCTGGTACCGGGCGGACCCCATCGGGAGCAGGCCCGCACCCGCGGGAATGTGCATTCGAACGTGGGAGCGAGCCTGCTCGCGAAAAGCCCTTCGCCGGAAAATATATCCACAAATATATCCACAGGGTTTTCAACAGGCTTATACACAACCTTATCCACAGATTGGCTGGATTTACCTGTGGGTCCATCCAGTAAAGTTATCCACAGTGGGGCGCTGGAACGGGTCCGGAAGAACCATTTGGCCCAGCCACCCAGCGGACCGCCACGGGCTTTTCGAGTGGGTGTCCCGGCGTTCGATCTGTTTCCGTTCGACGTCTGGGCCAAGCTGAATGCGGCTTTCTGGCGTAAACCGGATCTGCAACAGCTGTGCTACGGCGATGCTCAGGGCGATGCACGCCTGCGCGGCCTGATCGCCGCTTACCTGCGCAGTTCCCGAGGCCTGCAATGCACGGCTGAACAAATTGTGATCACCAGTGGCGCACAACAGGGCATCAGCCTTTGTGCACAGCTGTTGGTGGACCCCGGCGACGTGGTGGCGGTGGAAAACCCTGGCTATCGCGCTGCCGGGCACGCATTTGCCGTAGCCGGGGCTGAGGTGCGGGGCGTGCCGGTGGACAGCGACGGCCTGGATTGCTCCGCGCTTGCTTCGTTGAGCCATTGTCAGCTGGCGTACGTCACGCCGTCTCATCAATACCCCACCGGGGTGGTCATGAGTCTACCCAGGCGCCTGGAGCTGCTGGCCTGGGCCGAGCGCAACGATGGCTGGATCGTCGAAGACGACTATGACGGTGAGTACCGCTACAGCGGCGCACCGCTGGCGCCCTTGGCGGCGCTGGATCGCCAGGGACGGGTGCTGTACGTCGGCACGTTTGGAAAGGTGGCGTTCCCGGCGCTGCGCCTGGGCTACCTGGTACTGCCGCCGGGCCTGGTCAACGCGTTCGCCCGGCGCCGTGCGGTGGATGTGCGCCACTCGGAAGTCAGTACTCAGGCGGTGATGGCCCAGTTCATGGCCGCCGGGCATTTTCAGCGGCATATCCGGCGCATGCGCCGGGCCGCCCTGGCCCGGCGTGATGCGCTGCTGGCCGGTTGGCCGAAGGCTATCGCCGGGGTCGGTGCCATGCCCACGGTCGTCGCGGGTCTGCACGTCATGGTGCCGGTGGACAACGTTGAACGTGAACGCCAGTTGATCGCGCAGGCCACTGCGGTGGGGGTCGAAATCAATGGTCTGAGCAGTTATTGGTTACCGGCTACCCCGGCAGAGCAGGCTCGGGCCGGGCTGGTACTGGGTTTCGCTGCCGTCCCGCCAGCGGCGATTGCAACGGCGCTGGCGGACCTGGTGAAAGCCTGGAGAAACTGAGGCGTCAGACCTGCCATGAAGTGCAACGCCGCTCATTCAACAATCACCCACCCTGTGGCGAGGGAGCTTGGTCCCTCTGGGCTGCGCAGCGGCCCCCGTAGCGGCAACCCGGTTCAGCAGGCAAAACGCCGCCAGCTGTGATGGGCCTGCTGCGCAGTCCAGCGGGAGCAAGCTCCCTCGCCACAACGAGTCAGACAAGCCTTAAGTGAACAGCCTTACAGGCCCGCCGCTGAGTGTCATGAGTGTTTTTTCTGAAAGAACACCTCCTTGGCCTGATCCACCGCAATTTCACTGCGGTAAAGGTCGATCAGTTGTCGTTGGCTAAGGGGCTGGTTCACCTCGTCAAGGGTGCTCCTCTCGTTGGCTTGCTCCACGGTTTTCAAGCGTGCCGACAGAAAAGTGTAGGCGGGCACCCAGTTGGTCGAATAACGGAAATCGGCAAACCAGAGCGTTTTGTTGGACTTCAGGTCCTTGATCTCATAGCGGTCGAGGTAGCCGTAGGGCGGCTGCTTGATGCGCTGCCGGTTCGTCTTTTTGCTAATGGAGATCTGGTTGCGGCTCTTGAGCCATATCACGCCACTCATGGTCGGCGGGCGTTGCTTGATCACACTCATCACAGTGTCGAAGCCCAGGACATACAGGGCGCTCGCTTCCTTATCGAGTTGCGTGCGCAGGGCCTCTGCCGAGCGCCGTTGTGCCTCCGGCAGCTCGAAGGTTTCGTTGGATTCCACACCCTGGGCCTGATCGAGCGCTTTTTTGATCGCCGCGCTGACTTTTTCCATTCGACCGGCGTGAGCGTTGAGCACCATGCCGATACCGGCGGTTGTCTGGCCGGGCTTTTTCACCGCCTCCTCCATCTGCGCCTTGAATGCCGTCAGCCCGTTGATCAGGTTATTACCCTTGACGATGCTGACGTCCAGTGCCGGCACCGTGGCAGACGCGGCGTCCGGTTTCACATGGGGAATCCATTCACCGGTCTCCTTGCGGTGGAAGGTGACGATGATGTCTCCCGAGAACGGATTCTTCACGTCGAGCCAATCGGTTTCTTCCATCATTCTGGACAGGCGCGGTTCGCCACTGACCAGGCCCCAGAAGCGCGCACGAATGAATTTTTTCCTGGGTCTGGGGCGCTGTTCATAAGGCGAGCCGGCGTTTCGCCGGTCGCGTCTTTCATCCAGAGCAGTCGCCAGGTGATAGACCGTCCACTGCTCGAGCGCAGCGATTCCCGTGCGCAGGCGAGTCAGTTGCTGCGGCAGTATGCTGCCCCGGTATTCGGTACCCAGGTAGTGAAGGTGTTCATCGATGGCGGCGAACTGTTCGGCCAGGCTGCCAAATGCATCGATTCGCTCGTCCAGCCGGATCACGCTGCGCTCATCGATCGCGTCGCGCAGGCTCTGGTACGCAACCGTGGCGTTGTCGACAACCTGGTTGAGCGCTTCCCAACCTTCGGGCATCGTCTCGACGCTTTCCAGTGACAGGCACAGGTGGCGGTACATATCCAGCTTGATCAGGCGCAGGTCGGCGGCGGTGTAGAGCGGCATTTTTCTGCGGTGCCGGCGGATGAATTCGAAGCCTTCATAGCCGAGTTCCTTGAGCTCGGTGAAGCGTGTTTCCATGTAGTCCAGGCGCTCGATCATGTCATCACCGACGTTGACCATGTTCTGGGCCGCATCGATGTGCTCTTGCTCCAGCACCTTGACCCTGGAGGTGACCATGCTCTTGGCCTTACCGATGGCCGGGGCGAATCGTTCCTGAAGCGCTTCCATCTCGGCGAAGGTGAAGTTGATCTGCGCGTTCAGGTAGCCGAGCCGGGTGCGGGGGTAGTCGGGTCTGGACTGGAAGAGTGGCCACTCCATCAGTACCGTCAGTGCCTGTTCGTAGTTCGCGCGTTGTGCCTTGAGCAGGCTGACGTACTCATCGCGCTTCACTTCCCTGGCAGGCCCCGACGCTTCGTTCATTTCCTTGGCGTGCATGGTCAGCAGTTGCTGGTTCTGCGGTTTCGTTTCCTCGAATTTGTTCAGCGCCGCCAGCAGATCAATCCGGCGCCGCTGGGCGTCGGCCACGACTTTCTGCCTGATGGCTTTGGAGCCACTGCCGCGTATGCGCAGGCGCGTGTCGATGTGCCATTTACCGTGAGCGTCGCCTATCAGGGGCGGTCCCTCGCGGGTGGGGTCCTTGCCATCGACGATGGAGACCAGCTCGCCTTCGACCTTCACCTTGAACCAGCTGCCGGCCATTTTGACCGACCAGTCCTGCCCCTGCTGATAGAGCCCTTTAAGCGCGCCCTCGGTTTGCAGTTGCCCCGGATCCTGGGGTTCGTCGATACTCAAGGTGTCAAGCAACCTGGTGCTGTCGCGTGATCGGCCCATCAAGGCGCCGCTGGAACGGATGGCCTCGTAGTGTTCGGCCGGCAGCGCCTTGCTCGAAAGCGGTTCGAGTTGCTCTATCACCAGCTCATGCTTGGGCTTGGGCAGACTTTCCAGCTCGCGCACTTCCTGTGGGCGTTGGGCCTGATATGGCTTTCGGGAGGCCCTGGCGCGGTCGATGGCGTGGGTAATGATTGCCAGTGCGACGTTCAGCAGCAGGTCGGTGAACACTTCCCATTTGGCTGGCCGGTCGGCCGGGTCCTTGAGCTGAGTCAGTTTGTCGATGTCGTCCAGGATTTGCCAGAGCCAGGTTGCGGTGCCGACCGCCGTGCCCAGGTACGGCAGCGCCAGATTGAATATCAGCCAGCCGGCGCGCTTGAAACTCTCCCAGCGATTTTCTCGATTGGAAACCGACTGACGATCAGCCAGCTCGACCATGGCATCGGCGTTGGCCTTGAACAGCTGCGTCAGGAAGTTCGCCCCCAGGGTCTTGTCGGTCAGGCTGACGGGCCCGCTATTGGCCAGGGACGTCAGAGGCGCAGCCACGAACGCCACGATGCTCCAGGGCGAGGGCAGTAAATCCGGGAACACATAACGGCCGTAGTCGTCACGTACCCCGTCGGGTAACCAGGCCAGCACCGACTGGCGTAGCGAAGGGGTCTGCCTGATCGCATACAACAGGTTGCTGAACGAGGGGTACTGGCTCAACTGCGGTTGCAGCATCGGGCGATACAGCAGGCAAGGCCCGGCGCTCGAATCCTCGGGGCCGATGACGAACATATTGGTGACGATGTCTTCGGCGTCGCCCAGTTGCAGTTCGGGTACGAAGGCCAGTTTGCGTATGACAATGGTTTTGCCGTCGACCTTGCGATCAGCCTCCCGCTTCGCCATCAGGGCGGCGACGTAGCGGTAGCCACGGTCGTCCAGGTGCCCTTCACCGCGGATCTTGCATTCGAGCGCCAGCATGGGGAGCTGAATGCGCAACTGTTCGATGTACAGCTTTTCACGGCGGCTCGACTCCGCCGGATCGTCACGCAGTTTGCGCTTGATCAACTCGGGGTATACGCGACCGATATCCACCTGGGTAATGAGGCCTTCGAGGTAGTCGACGGTCAGCCACTCGGGTAACTCTGTCTCGTCCAGGAATACCAGGGACTTGTCGCCCAGTGGCAGCGCGATCAGGTTCTGCAAGGCCAGCTCAACGAGGCTGAAACGGGTGACGTCGATCTTGCCCGGTACCACGAAACTACCCCAGATGACCGGGCTGCGGACTTCGATCTCGAGTTCCTCCAGGTCGAGCTTCGCGGCGTCAGGATGCTGCGCGATCATCTGGGTTCTCAGCAGGTCCAAGGCGTAGGCACGAATGGGCGGAATTTCATCCAGGTAAGTCTTGCCGGCATGGACCTGGTTGAGGATCGACAGGTCTTTCATGTGCTGGGCGAACAGGGTCTGATCCGAAGGCGAGGCTGCCAGCAACCAGTGAGGCATCTGCTTCTGGAACCAGGCCACCAGCGCATCTTCATCCGGATCGTCAGCGCCGGCAGGCTTGTTCTCGTAGGTCATCCACGTTTGCGGCAACGAACCGATGACCTTGACCTGCTCGGCAATCATCCCGCAGGCCTTGTGATCGAAAATATTGCCGTCGGGCTCAAACAGCTGCCACTGGATCTTGCGGTAAGTGGCACTGCCAAAGTGGTCCGGAAGGGATTGCCCCAGGGCCTGCCGAGAGTCGAATTTCTGATAGCCGTTGACGATCGAGTACTTGAGGATGACCTCTTTTTTGTCGATGGTGCCGATCAGCACCACGATCGAGTTACCGCCCAGCCGCGATACCTCGGGGCCATCGACCTTATCGATGTCGATCAGATACGCGTGGCTGTCGTAAGAGTCATGCTCCTTGCGGTCCTTATAGTCAGGATACTGAAACAGTTGCCTGGCCATGGCGCATTCATCCGACGTCCAGCCTTTTACATGGCCGACATTCCAGGCCTTGCGCAGTGCGCTGGAGAGTTCATGCCAGCGCGGGCCGGCCTCACCCAGCGAGGCATTCCAGTACGCCAGTTGCTGCTCCTGGCAGGCCGTCAACATCGCCGGCACCAACTCGTTGAGCAACCGCCCGATCTGGTCGATTCGCACTGGCAAATGCACATCGGGGGAGGTGAGCGGCAACTGCGTCAGGAAGTGCAGCCCTTCGATCAGCAACATCGGATCGCTTTTTTCATTCACCAGCCCGGCCAGCATTTCGCTCAGGGTTTCGTAGCGTGTCGGGCGGCGCACGATTTCGTCATCGACGATGTCCCAGGCCGGCTCGCCGACCACGGTGTTATAGGGATCGAGGTTTAGCTCGGGATAGAGCTTCTTGAGCGCATCGCGCAGCAGTACCGACGCGACCTCCGGATACGTCGGCCCGGCGAGCAACTGATTGAGCACGACATCCCTGGGGCTGGTCTCGGGCTTGGGGATCGGTGTGATAGCGGTGGGTGTCATCTATGGCTCCCTGCCTTGATACATGGAAACCCCGCAGCAAAACGCTCCGGGGTTTCCATGCTAGGGCGGTGCCAGATGGGGGAGGCGGTAACTATGTATGCCCTGTGGAAGCAGGTTTGCTCCCACAGTTTCGGCTAATGCGGCTCGCAAACTCCACGCCCACCACGGACTCCCGTGGGAGCAAGCCTGCTCGCGATGACGGCGGCACCTCCAGCATCTTCACGACAGGCATACGCCTGATCGCGGGCAAACCTTGCTCTCACAGAGTCTTTCACTGTCCGGATTTGATCCGGGTCCAGGCCCGCGTTCGCGCCCGCTCGGCGTCCTTGGGCAGCGGCTGCAGGGTGTACAGCGTCGCCATCGCCGCCTCGGTCGGGTACAGGTTGGGGTTGTTGCGAATGGCCGGGTCGACCCTGTCCGTGGCGTCCTTGTTCGGGTTCGGATAACCGACGAAATCGCTGACCGGCGCGATCACCTCCGGTTGCAGCAAGTAATTGATGAAGGTGTAGGCATCGTCCGGGTTCTTCGCGCCTTTGGGGATGGCGAGCATGTCGAACCAGATCGGCGCGCCTTCCTTGGGCAGGCGCATGTCCACCGTCACGCCGTTCTTGGCTTCCTTGGCCCGGTTGGCGGCCTGGGAGAAGCTGCCGGAATAGCCGACCGCCACGCAGATGTCACCGTTGGCGATGTCGGCCATGTACTTGGACGAATGAAAATAAGTGATGTGCGGACGAATCTTCATCAACAGCGCTTCGGCCTTGGCGTAGTCCGCCGGCTTCTTGCTGTTGGGGTCCAGGCCCAGGTGCTGCAAGGCCAGCGGCAGAATCTCCGAAGGCGAGTCCAGCAGCGCCACGCCGCACTGCTTGAGCTTGCTGATGTTCTCTTCCTTGAAAATCAGGTCCCAGCTGTCCACCGGTGCATTGTCGCCCAGGGCTGCCTTGACCTTGTCCGGGTTGAAGCCGATCAGAATGGTGCCGTACATGTAGGGCACGGCGAATTTGTTGCCCGGATCGTTGGCCTCGATCAACTTCATCAGCTTGGGATCGAGGTGGTTCCAGTTCGGCAGCTTGCTGCGGTCCAGCGGCTGGAACACCCCGGCCTCGATCTGCTTGGCCAGGAATACGTTGGATGGCACCACCACGTCATAGCCGGAGTTGCCGGTCAGCAGCTTGGCCTCCAGGGCTTCGTTGGTGTCGAAAATGTCGTAGACCAGTTTCACCTGGCTGTTCTGCGCCTTGAAATCGTCCAGGGCCTTGGGCGTGATGTAGTCGAACCAGTTGTAGACGCGCAAGGTGCGCTCCTCGGCCTGAACGGCGCCACACAGCAGCGCGGCGCACAAGGTCGGGGCCATTAAACGCTTGAGTTTATTCATGCTGTTTTTCCTCATTGGGCGCTTTGAAAACCTTCGAGAACGTTCACGGCATTGATGCCGATTTCTGCCACCGCATAACCGCCTTCCATCACGAACAGCGTCGGCTTGCCGAGCGCCGCCAGGCGTTTGCCCATCGCCAGGTAGTCCGGGCTGTCGAGCTTGAATTGCGAGATCGGATCGTCCTTGAACGTGTCCACGCCCAGCGACACCACCAGCACATCGGCGTCGTAGCGCTGGGCTTCGCCGCACGCCTGCTCCAGCGCCGCGCTCCAGGTGTCCCAGCCTGAGCCGGCCGGCAAAGGGTAGTTGAAATTGAAGCCTTCACCCGCGCCTTCACCGCGCTCATCGGCATAGCCCAGGAAAAACGGGAATTCAGCCTCCGGGTGCCCATGGATCGAGGCGAACAACACATCGCTGCGTTCGTAAAAAATCGACTGCGTGCCGTTGCCGTGGTGGTAATCCACGTCCAGGATCGCCACTTTCTTGTGGCCCTGGTCGAGGAATGCCTGGGCCGCGATGGCCGCGTTATTGAGGTAGCAATAACCGCCCATCAAGTCACTGGCCGCGTGATGCCCCGGTGGGCGGCACAACGCAAAAGCACTGCGGGCGCCGCGCTGGATCGCAGCCTGGGCGGTAAGCGCCACTTGGGCGGCGCTGTAGGCCGCCTGCCAGGTCCCGGCGGTGATCGGTGCCCCGCCGTCGAAGCTGTAATAACCCAACTGCCCGTGCAGGCTGGTGGGCATGACCGTGCGCAACGTCCGCGCCGGCCAGGTAAAGGGCAGCAAGTCGCCGTCGCGCCCGAACTCAGCCCAGCGCGCCCAGGCGCCCTTGAAGAACTCCAGGTAGGCGGGCGTGTGAATCCGCTGGATCGGCCCCAACCCAAAGTCCTCCGGCGCTTCAACGGGCCCCAGCGCTTGAGCCTTGACCCGCTCCAGCACGTGATCGGCACGCGAAGGCATCTCGAAACAGGGCATCAACTGCCCGTCCATCAATTCGCAGCGTCCGTGGTGCAGGTGATGATCGTCCGAATAGATCGTCAGCATTGTTGTTCTCCGCAGGCTGAATCGTTGGCTCACAGTCTTGCGGGGCGGGGCGTTTCAGAGAACGGCAGGAGAGGCCAAAAGGGGATCGAAACGGCCAAAAGGTTTGACCGCAAATGGCCCCTGGAAGAACTCGGTGGCTGGACCGCTGAACCGGACCATGCTACGACCCGTGGCGAGGGAGCTTGCTCCCGCTCGGCGGCGAAGCCGTCGCTAATCCCATGGGTACGGTTTGCCTTTAGGGCATAGACAAAATGATGTGTGGTTTTTATTCAGTGAAGAAAGTGTTTCGTCTGGGGCATTGAAACAATATTTAAGAGGACAATTTCTGTGCTGAAACTTCCAGTGCGAATTTGATTTCCAGCTTTTATAGAAAAAGCGAAATTTCCTACTTTTTTAATTGCTGAATCTTGGCATTCTGTCGGGCGTTCGAAAGATCGAAGCCCATGCTGACTGGCGTCGGGCGGGTAGTGACGGCATGAGATGAAACTTCCTACAAGTCGTTGCGAAAATTCAACGCGAATAGCCCAATCACTCATGTAAGTCCATTTGTAAAGTTCAAAACAGGCTCGCGAATGTCCTATTCCGAAAAGCTGTCCACCCATTATCTGGCTATAGCCAGGAGCCCAATCTCCCAAGAGAGTTTTGTGGGCGTGGACGTACGCTTTTCAAACGAATACGAAGCACTGGAGCGCGAGGTAAATAAAGCCGGGTCGATGCACGGAAGTAGCCAGGTCGACTGGTCAAAAGTCATTGAAGGCTGCGAGCAACTGCTGCGCACCCAGTCGAAGGATCTGCGTGTCGCGGCATGGCTGACCTGGGCGTTATATCAGTGCGAGTCGTACCGAGGCCTGCTGGCCGGAATCGGCCTGTTGCAGCAGTTGTGTCATCACCATTGGCCACAGGTGCATCCACTCAGAAATCGAACCCGTGCAGCCAGCATCGGTTGGTTGCTGCCCCGTCTGGAACAGGCATTGGGTGATGACGTAGCGATCAAGGACCAGTTGCCGATATTTCATCATCTGGCGGAGCGACTTGCAGGCCTCGAGGCCATCTGTAGCGCTCAGTTGGGCGATGACGCGCCGTTGTTGTTGCCGCTGTGCCGGCGGCTCAACACCATGATCCAACGTACAACCGAAAACCTGCCCCAGCCCGGTGCCATTGAGGCGGTGGTGGCCCAGGTAAAACAAGCCGCCACGCAGTTGCTCGCGCCTGGCACCCCCATTGAAAGCGAAAAAGAGGCTCATAAGGCGCTGCGCGCGCAGCAGGAAGGCGCTCAACAGTTATGTGCCTGGTGGCTCAAGCAAAAAGCGACCGATGTCCGTGCCCTACGCCTCAATCGAACCTTGCTCTGGCTCTCCATCGATGTATTGCCCGAGCGGAACGCCGAACAGATCACGCAACTTCGCGGGCTGCCGGCGGACACGTTGAAAAGATTTTCGGACGGTTTCCGGCAGGGGCACTACGCGGACCTGCTCGTGGAAATCGAGGCCAGCCTGGCGAAGTCCCCGTTCTGGTTCGATGGCCACAGGCTTGCCTGGGAATGTCTGCGAGGCCTGGATGCCGAACAAGCCATGCGGGAAGTGGAAATCCATTTCGCATCGTTCATCGAGCGACTACCGGGGGTCATTGAACTGCGTTGGCATGACGGGGGGGCTTTCGCCGACCCGGCTACTCGGTCCTGGATCGAAACCCACGTCAAGCCCCACCTGCGGACTGCCAGCCCTGCGCCCGATACCGCTGTCATTGGGGACAACCAGGCACCTTGGGAGCAGGCTTTCGAAGAAGCCCAAGCGGTCCTGCGTCAGGAAGGGCTCAAGCCTGCCATCCGGTCGCTCAGGCAAGGAATGCAAAGCGCCCAAGGGGCACGCGAGCAATTCCTCTGGCGGTTCGCAATGGCCCGCCTGTGCTTCTCGGCCAGGAAATACGAACTTGCCAAGGTTCAACTCGAAGCGCTCGACCAGATGTTGCATCGCGCCGAGCTGCATGTATGGGAGCCCGAACTCGCGCTCCAGATACTGCATCTGCTCCATAACTGCTGCGAGCTGTTACCCCAGAGCCACACCATACGTGAGCATAGGGAAGAGACCTATCGCAGGTTGTGTCATCTCGACCTGGAACGGGTCATTGAATAGGCCTTCGGGCCCTGGAACGTAAGGAAAAAATCATGGCCAGAGAAGGCTCGATCGCCCCCAAGGAACGCATCAACATCACCTTCAAGCCCGCCACCGGCGGCGCCCAGGAGGAGATCGAGCTGCCGTTGAAGCTGTTGGCGATCGGTGACTACACCCACCGCAAGGACGAACGCAACGTCGAGGATCGCAAGCCGATCAGCATCGACAAAACGACGTTCGATGAAGTGCTGGCCAAGCAAGAGCTGAGCCTGACGCTGAGCGTAGCGAACCGCCTCCAGGAAGAGAGCGAAACCGAGGATCTGGCCGTACAGCTGCGCGTGCGTTCGATGAAGGACTTCACCCCTGCCAATCTGGTCGACCAGGTGCCGGAGCTCAACAAGCTCATGGAGTTGCGCAACGCGCTGGTGGCGCTGAAGGGGCCGCTGGGCAATGCGCCGGCGTTTCGAAAAGCGATCGAAAACGTGCTCGCCGACCAGGATTCGCGCAGTCGAATATTGGATGAGCTGGGCTTGAATGCCGCCGTCCAGGACGCCTGAACCCATAGTCAAGGAAGCTATCGATGAGCACCCGTGCAGCACAGCAAGCAATTAGCGAACACAACGAACAGAGCATTCTCGACGGCATCGTCGCTCAAACCCGACTTTTGCCGGATGACGAGGCCTACAGCATCGCCAGGCGCGGCGTATCGGCATTTATCGAAGAACTGTTGAAACCGCATAACAACGGCGAGCCGGTCAAGAAGGCCATGGTCGACCGCATGATCGCCGAGATCGATGCCAAGCTCAGTCGCCAGATGGATGAGATTCTCCACCACCCCGACTTCCAGGCACTTGAGTCAGCCTGGCGCGGGCTGCAACTGCTGGTCGAACGCACCGATTTTCGCGAGAACATCAAGATCGAAATGCTCAACGTCTCCAAGAGTGACCTGCTGGAGGACTTCGATGACTCTCCCGAAATCATGCAGTCGGGCCTCTACAAGCATGTCTACACGGCCGAGTACGGGCAGTTCGGTGGGCAGCCGGTGGGGGCGATCATCGCCAACTATTTCATGTCTCCCAGCGCGCCCGATGTGAAATTGATGCAGTACGTATCGAGCGTCGCCTGCATGTCCCATGCGCCGTTCATCGCTGCGGCCGGCCCGAGCTTCTTTGGTCTGGAAAGCTTCACGGGTCTGCCGGACATCAAGGATCTGAAGGACCACTTCGAAGGACCGCAATTCGCCAAGTGGCAAAGCTTGCGTCAGTCTGAAGATGCTCGATATATCGCCCTGACCGTGCCGCGCTTTCTGTTGCGTAATCCATATGATCCCGACGAGAACCCCGTTAAATCCTTTGCCTACAAGGAGACCGTAGCCAACAGCCACGAGCACTACTTGTGGGGCAATACCGCATATGCGCTGGGTACCCGGCTGACCGACAGTTTCGCCAGGTTCCGCTGGTGCCCGAACATCGTCGGTCCTCAAAGCGGCGGCGCGGTTGAAGACCTGCCGTTGCACCACTTCGAAAGCATGGGCGAGATCGAAACCAAGATTGCGACTGAGGTGTTGGTTTCCGATCGCCGCGAGTATGAGCTGGCTGAAGAGGGCTTCATTTCCCTGACCATGCGCAAAGGTAGCGATAACGCTGCGTTCTTCTCTGCCAGCTCGGTGCAGAAGCCCAAGTTCTTTGGCACCGGTGCCGACGACAAGCATGCGGAGCTGAGCTACAAGCTGGGCACCCAACTGCCGTACATGATGATCGTTAATCGTTTGGCTCATTACTTGAAAGTTCTACAGCGTGAGCAACTGGGGTCATGGAAGGAGCGTACGGACCTGGAGAGGGAGCTCAACAACTGGATCCGCCAGTACGTTGCCGATCAGGAGAACCCGGCTGCCGAAGTCCGTGGTCGTCGTCCGTTGCGTGCGGCGAAGATCGTTGTCAGCGATGTCGAAGGCGAGCCGGGCTGGTATCGCGTAGGCCTGAATGTACGGCCTCACTTCAAGTACATGGGGGCTGATTTCACCTTGTCGCTGGTCGGCAAGCTGGATAAGGCGTAAGCGGCCTCATGACTTATGGCAGCCTTTTTGAGCGCCTTGGTGGTGATGTCGAAGCACGGCCAGGTATGAGTCACGAGGCCGGTGTCGCGTCATCCGTAGCTGCTCATTTGGCCAGGATGCTCAGTACCCGAGCGGGTAGCGTGCAGACGCTGGCTGATTTCGGGCTTCCGGATCTCAATGACCTGCGCTTGGGCCTGCACGATGCAAGGAGTCAGGCCCGCTTGGCGATCCAGGCGTTCGTCGAGGCCTGTGAACCGCGCCTCAGGAATGTCCGTGTCGCTTCAAGGCCCGGTGACGCCGATCCGCTTCGATTGTCCTTCAGCATCGAGGCGGTCCTGGAGGTTGGCAGCATGAAGCGGCAGGTCAGTTTCGCCGCATGCCTGGACGGCGGCGGGCAGGTCCAGGTCAGACAGGGATAGCCGCACATGCCTCTTAACCATTACTACCAAAGCGAGCTGACTGCGCTTCGCCAATTGGGCGCACGCTTTGCTGAACGCAATCCAGCATTGGCGCCCTTTCTTGGGCAGGCGGGACAAGACCCGGATGTGGAGCGGCTGCTGGAGGGCTTCGCGTTCCTGACGGGGCGCCTGCGCCAGAAGCTCGACGATCAATTGCCGGAACTGAGCCATTCGTTGATGCAGCTGTTGTGGCCCAATTATATGCGGCCGTTGCCAGCCTTTGGCATGTTGCAGTTCGACCCGCTCAGGCGCCCCGGCCCTGCGCTGAGAGTGGCGCGTGATACATCAGTACAGAGCAAGCCTGTCGAAGAGGTCTCTTGCCGTTTTCTGACCTGTTATCCAATCGACCTCCTGGCATTGGAACTGACGGGCTTGAATTATTCGGTTAAAGGCGAAGGTTCGCTGCTGAACCTGCGGTTGGAGATGTGCTGCGACGGTCATTTTGGCGACCTCCAACTGAGTCGTTTGCGTCTGCACCTGGCTGGGGAGCGTTACATCAGCCAGGCACTCTATCTCAGCTTGCTACGTCACCTTGAACGTATCGAGTTGGTTCCGCTGGACGGAGCCGGGGCAGCCCTCAAGGCTGCAGACGGCGCCCCATTCACATTCAATATCGCGCCCGACAGTGTCCGGCCCGTAGGGTTTGCCGAAGAGGAAGCCCTGCTTCCCTACCCGCTGAATACCTTCCGCGGTTATCGCTACTTGCAGGAGTATTTTGCATTCCAAGACAAGTTTCTGTTTGTCGACGTCATCGGCCTGGATGTGATCAATACCTTGCAAGCCGATAGCTTCGAACAGATGCGCGGTCTGGAGCTGCGCTTCGACATTGGCACAAGTGCTTTGCAGCGGATGCGTCCGACACTGGAAAACGTAAAGCTCTACTGCACGCCGATTGTCAACCTGTTCAAGCATGATGCGCAGCCCATCCGCCTGGATGGCAAGCAGGACGACTACCCATTGTTGCCGGCCGACTACGAGCAGAAGCATTGCGCGGTATTTTCAGTAGAAGGCGTCACCGGGTGGAAGCCTGGTGGGTTGGGTCACCAGACCTATGTACCGTTCGAATCCTTCGAGCACGATGCAAGCTTTGACGTGTCCCAGGACCGTCCTTATTACAGCGTCCGCCAGCGTCCATCGTCACTGCATGGCGGCCTCGATACCCGCCTGAGCTTCGGGGTGCAACACATCAGGCCTCATGAAACCCTGTCCATAGAGCTGATGTGCACCAATCAGGACCTGCCACGCCAGTTGAGGCCTGGGGACATCGACCAGCCTGGAGAAAAAACTCCGGAGTCTTTGAGTTTTCGCAATATCGGCCGGGTGACGCCGAGCTTCGCACCTCCGCTCGGTCACGACTTCCTCTGGAAATTGATCAGCAACATGTCACTCAACTACCTGTCGCTGGCAAACGTCAATGCGCTCAAGGTGATCCTCAAAACCTACGATTTTGCGCAGTACCACGATGATCAGGCGGAAAAGGTCAGCAAGCGATTGCTCGATGGGCTCAAGTCCATCAGACATCGGCCTGTCGACCGGCTGCATCGAGGCTTGCCGGTTCGTGGCCTGTGTACGGAGCTGACCATCGACCCTCAGGGTTATATCGGCGAAGGGGACTTGTTCCTCTTTGCTTCAGTGCTCAACGAATTTTTCGCGTTGTATGCCAGCCTCAATTCGTACCACGAACTGCGCGTGACCAGCACACAAGGAGAGGTGTACCAATGGGCGCCCCGTATGGGACAGCAGCCGCTTCTATGAGCGCGCTGACACAAGCAATACGCGAGTACTCGTTGTTCCAGGCTGTGTCGCTGGTCATCGATAAGCTGCGTGAAGCCCATCCCGAACTCGATGACGAAGCGCTGTATGACCGGTTGGAATTCCATGCCAACCCGAGCCTGGGGTTTCCCGCCAGCGATATTGACCGCGTCGAATTCTTCGAGGAGCACGGCGAGCTACGGGCGCGCTTGCGCCTGAATCTGCTGAGCCTGGTTGGAGCCGGATCGCCGCTACCGGCGTTCTACGGTGAACAGGCCTTGGGGGAGGAGGGCAGTAATCCGACGCTGCATTTCCTGGACATCTTCCACCACCGCCTCCAGCGATTGATGCTGCCGATCTGGCGCAAGTACCGTTATTGCGCGAGTTTTAAAAGAGGGGCGCAAGACCCGTTCTCGCAACAGCTGTTTGCCCTGGTCGGTCTGGGCGACGAAGAGCTGCGCAGGGCCGGCCACCTGAACTGGCGGCGTCTGCTGCCTTACCTGGGCCTGTTGAGTCTACGTGCTCATTCGGCTGCATTGATCGAAGCCGTACTGCGTTACTACTTCAAGCACGCCGAAGTCCACCTTGAACAGTGCGTCGAGCGTCGCGTGGACATTCCTGACGAGCAGTGCAATCGCCTTGGGAACGTCAACAGCCGGTTGAGCAGCGAGCTGGTACTCGGCGAACGAGTGCGCGATTGCGGTGGCAAGTTCCGGATCCATATCAGCGGGCTGGACTGGCAACGCTTCCATGAATTCCTGCCCATAGGCATCGGTTACCAGCCGCTGTGTTCGTTGGTGCGATTCACCCTGCGTGACTCGCTGGAATACGACATCCGCCTGGTCCTGTGTCAGCAGCAGATACGCGATTTGCGCATCGGCGAGCAGAACACCTGTCGCCTGGGATGGACCAGTTGGCTGGGGCGCGAGCGTGCGGATGGCGTGGTGATCCTCGGCAGCAAATCTCATTTGGAATGGACGACATGATCAACGTAGACCTTCAGCAACTTATCCAGGCGCTGGACGCCGAAACGAAAAGCGACCTGGAGCGCTCGGCCGAGCAGTGCATAGTCCGCAGCGCGGACAAAGTGCTGGTGGAAGATCTATTGCTCAGCCTGCTGGGTCGTCCGCAGGGGCTGCTTGTGCGTGCTTTGCAGGAGGCGCGGATAGATGTCGGCGAGCTGAACGCCGCCTTGCAACCGCAGTTGGGACACAGTACTACGCGCAGTCCGGTGTTCGCGCCCGAGCTGGTGCAATGGTTGCAGGATGCGTTGTTGGTCGCCCATCTCGAACTGGGCCAGAGCCAGGTCGGACAAGCTGCGCTGGTCCTGGTGTTGCTACGTAACCCGCTTCGCTATGCGGGCAGTGCTTATCAGGCCTTGCTTGGCAGGTTGAGTGCCGACCGACTCAAGGAATTGGCCTTACAGCCGCCCCAGTCGGACCTCAATCGATCCGCGACGATGAACGCCGACTTGCTGGAGCAGTTCACCCATAACCTGACCCGGCAGGCCCGCGAGGGCCAGATCGACCCCGTGCTTTGTCGGGACGATGAGATCAGGCAGATGATCGATATCCTCGTTCGTCGGCGCAAGAATAATCCAATCGTGGTGGGTGAAGCCGGGGTGGGCAAGACGGCCATTGTCGAGGGGCTGGCCTTGCGCATCGCGGCCGGGGAAGTGCCGTCGGTGCTTGACGGTGTGGAACTGCTGGCACTGGACATGGGGCTACTGCAAGCCGGCGCCAGCATCAAAGGGGAGTTCGAGCGGCGTCTCAAGGGTGTGATCGACGACGTAAAGGCGTCGGCCAGCCCCATCATCCTGTTTATCGACGAAGCACATACCCTGATTGGCGCCGGCAACAACGCTGGCGCCAGCGACGCCGCCAACCTGCTCAAGCCTGCTCTGGCCCGGGGCGAGCTGCGCACCATCGCCGCCACCACCTGGACCGAGTACAAACAATATTTCGAAAAGGACCCGGCGCTGGCCCGCCGTTTCCAACCGGTTCAATTGCACGAACCGACCGTCGATCAAGCCGTGACGATCCTGCGAGGGCTGGCCCGGATCTACGAAAGCAGCCACGGCATTTATCTGCGCGATGATGCGGTGGTCGCGGCGGCGCAGTTGTCGGCTCGCTACCTGGCAGGCCGGCAACTGCCCGACAAGGCCGTAGATGTACTCGACACTGCCTGTGCCCGCGTGCGCATCAGCTTGGCCGCTGCGCCTCCAAGCCTCGAACGATTGCGTGGCGAGCAGGCTGAAGGCGAACGCCAGCGGTATGCGTTGCGCCGTGATGCAGAAGCTGGATTACCGGTCGATCCCCACGCATTGGACGCGCTGGAGAAACACCTGCAAGCCATTGATCTCAAGCATCGGACGCTGGAAATCCAATGGTCCGAGCAGCGCATCCTTGCCGAGCGGCTGTTGTCACTGCGACGGCAGTTGGCCGAGGCGCGCGAGATCAAAGGCGATCAGCTTCTGGGTGTCGAGGCCCTGGAGGAGGCGCTGCACGAGACCCACCGCTTGTTGGTGGCTGCGCAGCTCCAGGAGCGACTGGTCAGCTTCGAAGTCTGCCCGCGACTGGTGGCGGAGGTGATCAATGCATGGACCGGTGTGCCGCTGGCACAACTGGCTCGGGAACATAACGCCAAGGTCGCCAGTTTCGCGGGGGACTTGCGTACCCGCATTCGAGGCCAGGAACCGGCCGTACAGGCGCTTGATCGGGCGATGCGCGCCGCCGCTTCAGGCCTGAATCGGACCGATGCACCGGTGGGCGTGTTTCTGTTGGTCGGGCCCAGCGGAGTCGGCAAGACCGAAACGGCACATGCCCTTGCCGACCTTTTGTACGGCGGCGATCGCTTCATCACCATACTCAACATGGCCGAGTTTCAGGAAAAACATACGGTTTCCCGCCTGATCGGCGCACCCCCGGGTTACGTTGGCTTTGGCGAAGGCGGCATGCTCACCGAGGCCGTTCGCCAAAGACCCTATTGCGTCGTGTTGCTGGACGAGGTTGAAAAGGCCGATCCGGAGGTGTTGAACCTGTTTTACCAGATCTTCGACAAAGGTCTGGCCAATGACGGGGAAGGACGGGAAATCGATTTTCGTAACACCCTCATTTTGCTGACGTCCAACCTGGGCAGCGAACGTATCGCCGAACTGTGCGAAAGCGATGGGACGCCGAGTGCCGAACGCCTTGAGGAGGCAATCCGCCCGATATTGAGTCAGCATTTCAAGCCCGCATTGTTGGCGCGTATGTGCGTGGTGCCCTATCTACCGGTCGATGGGGCGGTTCTGCGTGAGTTGGTGGTAGCCAAGCTCGATCAATGGGGCGAGCGGCTGCATCGCCGCCAGATGGGCTTCACCTATTGTGAGACTCTGGTGGGACATCTGGTCGAGCGATGCACACGCAGCGACAGCGGCGCACGGTTGATTGACCGTTTGCTGGACCGGCACTTGACGCCTTTGGTCGCTGACCGATTGCTGGCGGCCATGGCGGGGGAGGAACAGGTGCGGCATGTACATGCCACGCTCGACAGCGATGCGGGCGTCGTGTGTGAGTTCAGCTGAGGTGGGTGCGATGTTGAGAGAGATCGCGCATCCGCTGCCCTATGCAGAAGCGCTCCTGGAGCAGTTTGCCGGCCTTTCGGGGGCTACCGACGGCGCTGCGTTGGTGGAGGTCTTCATCCAAGGCGTGGCGCGACTCAGCGATTGCGAGTTGGTGCAGCTGTATCTTTGTGATGCAAACCGCACTCGCCTTGAGTTGAACACCGAATGCCTCGAAGGTCACTTGCACTTTCGTGATCGCAGCGACCTGCCGTCCGATTATCACGATGAGCAACTGCTGCAATACGCCCTGCGCCAGAACCGCGTCGTGTGCCTTGATGCGTTAGGTGAAAGCCTGCACGAGACCCGTTTCCTGCCACCTCGGGCCACGCCATGGCAGTCATTGCTTTGTGTGCCCCTCGTCAATCCCCAGGACGGCACGAGAGGGCTGTTGCTGTGTGCCAGTGCCGAACACCTGGACCTGCAAGGGTACGCTCACTCCTTCACGCAACTTGGGGCATTCGCCCTCGGGCAGATGCATTTGCTGCAGCGTCCGCGCCGTTCCGTCGACGAACCCGCGTCGCCTGCCCCGGCCCTGTCGGGCGGCAATGGCTTCGGCCTGATCGGTAAGAGCGCGGCGATGCGCAAGACCTGTGCGCTGATCAATAAAGTGCTGCACAGCCCTTATACCGTGCTTTTGCGAGGCGAGACCGGTACCGGTAAGGAAGTGGTGGCCCGGGCGATCCACGACCATGGCCCGCGGCGGTCCAAGGCGTACATCGTGCAAAATTGCGCTGCAGTACCCGAGAACCTGCTGGAAAGCGAGCTTTTCGGCTATCGCAGAGGCGCGTTCACCGGTGCGGACCGAGACCGGGCCGGGCTGTTCGATGCGGCCAACGGCGGCACGTTGCTGCTCGACGAAATAGGCGACATGCCGCTGGCCCTTCAAGCCAAGCTGCTGCGTGTATTGCAGGAGGGAGAAATCCGACCCTTGGGGTCCAACGACACCCACACCGTGGATGTGCGCATCATCGCCGCCACTCACCGCGACCTGAAGCAGCTCATGGAAGAGGGCAAGTTTCGCGAAGACCTGTATTACCGCCTCGCACAGTTTCCGATCCTGCTACCGGCGTTGCGCCAGCGCGAAGGGGACATCATCGAGTTGGCCCGGCATTTTGCCGACAAGGCCTGCGCGCTCTTGCAGCGTGGGCCGGTGTCCTGGTCAGCGGCGGCGCTTGACCATCTGGCCGCCTATGGCTTCCCGGGGAACGTCCGTGAACTCAAGAGCATCGTCGAAAGAGCCGTGCTGTTGTGCGAGGGCGGCGAACTGCTCGTCGAGCATTTTTCCTTGCAGATCGATAGCCCACCCGGACGCGGCCAGGTAAGCCTGCGTGAACGGCTGGCGCAAATCGAACGTCGCCTGCTGGTCGATTGCCTGCGCGAGAACAACGGCAACAAGACCCGTGCCGCGCGCGAGCTGGGCTTGCCACTGCGCACACTGCTCTACCGCCTGACCCGTCTGAAGGTCGAACGCAGGGACTTCGATGGCTGAACCTGCCACTTGCCCATTTCTACCAATACCCCTGGCCCTTTCATCTGCGGAGATTCCGATGCCTGTCTTTCCATGGCAAGCCGTCCTGCTGCCCTTCGTCCTGCTCATCGCCCTGGGTGGCTGCAATGGCAACTACAAATTCAACGACAGCGATTATCGCCCTCTGGGTGATCCGCAGGCGGTTAACCGTGGCAGTTGATCGCAAGGAGCTTGTGTAGATGGAACTTGTTTTCGAGGTGCTCAGCACCGGGCAATTCATCCCTGCGCAGCTTTGCCGGAAAACCTTTGGGCCAGCCGGTGGCGTGATCGGACGCGGCGAAGGTTGCGATTGGGTCATTCCCGACCGAAGACGCGTGCTTTCCAAGCGGCACGCGTTGGTCACCTTCCGCGAGGGGGCATTTTTCCTGACCGATACCAGCGGCAACGGTACCGTCCACCGGGCCAGTGGGCTGCGCCTGTCCAAGGGCAAGCCGGTCCGCGTACAGGACGGCGATGTCTACGTCTTGGGAGATATGGAGGTCGTGGCGCGGTTGGTCCCGGGGGATACTGGCGGTGTCGTGGGAGCCGGGCGTACAACTCCGATGGGCGATCTCATCCCGGACGACGCATTTCTGACCCTCGATCCTTTGAAGGCGCTGGATCAGCAGGAGCGTGCCTTTGGTGACATCGACGAGTTGATCTGTCCCGCTGCCGTGCTGCCTGATGCGTTCGGTCGTGCCGATTACGCCCGCGTCGACATGGAAAACCTGCCGCTGCCGGAGCTGACTGAGGCACCCTTCGAGCCGGTGCCAAAGCCAGCTCCGACCGTCATTGCAGCCGATCACCCATGCGAAGCGTTCTGGCAGCGATTCGGTGCTGCCTTGGGCCTGGACCTTGAGCGCTTGGACGACAACGCGCGTGAAGCCCTGGCGATCAGCGCAGCGCAGTTGCTCAAGCAAAGCGTCCATGGTTTGCAACAAGGCTTGCGCACTCAGTCGGAGTTGAAGAACGAGCTGCGCCTGTCTGATCCGCCCAGTCATGACGAACAGCAGGGCGCGCTGAAATGTACCGACGATCCGCTTCTCGCGTTGAAGAGGCTGTTGCTTCCGGACACGCCATCCGTATTGCCGGCCGATCAGGTCATTGCCCGGGCCCACCGTGACCTGCAAGCTCACCAGGTGGCTCTGCTCTCAGCCAGCCGGGCCACCCTGCGGGCGACGCTGGAGCACTTTTCACCCCGGCAATTGATCCATCGCATGGAGCGGGAACATAAACCGCTGATTACCACCTCGGGTCACTACTGGAAGGCTTATGGCCGGTATCACCAGGGGCTGTGCCAGGACGACGACTGGACCGAGCGGGTGCTGGCCCGCGATTTCTCCCGCGCCTATGAGGAGCAGGTTCGCCTGGTGTCCAGCCTGCATATCGAGTACCGCGGATGACGACCATGGCTCATTGCACGATGTTTTTATCCAGGACCTTGACCACGCTTGCCACGACGTTGCTCTTGAGCGGATGCGCCGTGCTGTCGCCGTTCTCGACGATGACCAAGCTCAACCTCACGCTGGTCACCAGTGATCAGCTCAATCCAGATATCAACGCACGACCATCGCCAGTGGTGGTGAGACTGTTCGAGCTCAAGCATCCGGTGGCGTTCGAGAACGCGGACTTCCTGAGTCTCTATGAGCGAGCGAAAGATACCCTGTCGCCCGACCTGATCTTTAGCGAAGAGTTAGAACTGCGCCCCGGCGAAACGGTGGAGCTCAGGCTCAGTATCTCGGGTATGGGGCGTTACGTCGGCGTGCTGGCCGCTTACCGCGACCTGCCGCATGTCCGCTGGCGCTACACCTTGCCGATCGCGGCGCAGCAGCTGACTGAAGCGCATCTGACTCTGGATCAGAATGGGATCTCCAGGACGCCTGTCGCAATGGCCAAAAGGACGGGCAATGAACCACGATAAGGTCATCTGGCAAGAAGGCATGTTGTTGCGCCCGCAGCATCTGCAACACAACGACCGCTATTTCGATCATCAACTCAGGGCGCGCACCCGGTTGCTGTCCAGCTATGCCTGGGGATTCCTGGCGCTGGAAATCGACCGGCAATTTCTCAACATGGGCCAGCTGGTGGTCAGCCAGGCCAGCGGAGTGCTGCCAGACGGCAGCCTCTTCGAGTCGGGAGGCAACGCCGAACCGCTGATCCTGGAAATACCGTCAAACACCCGCAACACCCCGATTTACCTTGCGCTGCCTTTGGTGACCGGCAATCACATCGAGGCCAGAAATCCGGAACAGTCCGACGTACTGGCACGCTATACCACATACGACACACAGGTGATCGACTCCAATGCCGCAAGCGCCGGCGGGAGCCAGATCAGCTGCGGCCGACCGGACCTGCGCCTGCTGCTGGGCGAGCAACAGAGCGACCATGCCTTCGTGAAACTCAAGCTCTGTGAGGTGCTCGACATTACGGCCGATGGCGTTATCCGGCTCGACCCGGAATTTGTGCCGAGCGTTATCCACGTGCGTTCATCCCCTTTTCTACAGTCATGCCTGAAAGAAATCATCGGCATGCTTGGCCACCGTGGCGATAGCCTCGCCGAGCGGATTCGCTCCAATGGCAAAGTCGGCGGCGCTCAGGTCGGTGATTTCATGATGTTGCAGTTGATCAACCGCAGCGAACTGTTGTTGCGCCACTATCTGGAACTGGAGCAGGTGCATCCTGAAACGCTGTACCAGGCGCTGCTGACGTTGTTGGGGGACCTGTCGACGTTCTCCAGCGAGAGCAAACGCCCGCCGCTCGACAACCGTTACCGGCACCTCGACCAAGGCACGTGTTTTCGAAGCCTGATGCAAGCGATCCGGCAGGTGTTGGCGATGGTGCTCGAGCAGCATGCCATCGAGCTGCAATTGCAGGCGCGCCAATACGGCATCTTCGTCTCGCAGCTAAAGGACCCTTCGCTGCTGGACTCGGCCTCGTTCGTACTGGCGGCCAGTGCCCATTGCGACGGCGAAGCGCTGCGCCAGCGGTTGCCGTCGCATCTCAAGATCAGTTCGGTAGAGCGCATCCGCCAATTGGTCAACCTGCACCTGCCCGGTATCCCGCTCAGGCCATTGCCCGTTGCACCGCGGCAGATCGCTTTCCACGCCAACAAGACTTATTTCATTCTCGAGCCCAGCCCCGAAGACCTGGTTCAGCTCAAGCGCTGCGCAGGCTTCGCATTTCATGTCAGCGGCGATTTTGCCGGGCTTGAACTGAACTTTTGGGCCATCAGGAATTGAACGCAATGGATACGGAAAATCCCCAGGACGAAACCACTGTCCTGCTCGATCATCATGGACAGCGCCCCGTCTGCGGGCCCCTGACCGACGGCGCCGCGCCGCCACGCATGGAACAGCTACAGGAGCGCATGATCTATGCGGCGCACCAGCCGCGCCTCCAATCATCGAATGTCAGCCTCAATCCACTGGTCGCGGCAGCGTCCGGGTTGCTGTCGCAAGTGATCCAGCTCAAGCGTGGCGGCGAACGCGAGGACTTGCAGACACTCAAGCAGGAACTGAGTCAGGGCCTGGAGCAGTTCGAGGCCCACGCAGTGCAAAAGGGCGTGGAAAGCAGCCAGTTGATTGCTGCTCGTTACGTGCTTTGCACCGTGATTGACGAGGCGATCGTGACGACATCGTGGGGTGTTGGGAGTGGCTGGTCGCAGATGAGTATGCTCAGCACGTTCCACAACGAAACGTTTGGCGGCGAGAAGGTTTTCCAGCTGCTCGAGCGCCTATCGAAAAACCCCATCAAACATCTGGCGATGCTCGAGCTGCTATATGTGAGCCTGGCCCTTGGCTTCGAGGGCAAGTATCGGGTTCAGACGCGCGGGATACTGGAGCTGGAAAGTCTTCGAGATGCCCTGTATCGGTTGATTCGCCAAGTCCGCGGGGTGCCCCCCGAGCTATCACCGCCCGGTGAGATGCGCGATGAAAACCGACGCAAACCGATGCGCATGGCTCCTGCCTGGGCCGTGGCGCTTTTCACGGCGATCTGCCTGGGAACGATGTATTCGAGCTTCGCCTGGGTGTTGAGCGAGCATCGTAAAAACGTGCTTCAACCTTATCTATTGCCAGGACCGGCTACCGCTCGGCTGCGGTCGTAAACAGGGACGTGTCATGAAATTGCTTTACCGCAAAACCGTGGATTGGGCGCGCCAGACCTGGGTCTGGACGCTGTTATTGGTGTCGTGGGTCGCGCTGATGGTGTGGTTCGTCGGGCCACTGGTGGCCGTCAATGACTACAGATTCTGGGCGAGCACCACGGCGCGATTGCTGAGCATCATTGTGCTTGTGCTGGGTTGGGGCCTGGGTATGGTGTTCTTCAATGGGCGCGGGAAATCGTCCGCGAGCCTCGGTGGAAACGACACCTGCGAGGTGTCTCAAGCCAGGGTTGAGAGTGAGCGACGCGAGGTGCGCTCGCGCTTCAAGAAGGCGTTGAGAGCGCTGAGGTCCTCCAGTCTTTATCCCGGACGTAGCGGACGCTGGCGCAACGACCTGCCGTGGTACCTGTTGATGGGGCCGCCAGCCAGCGGCAAGACCAGTCTGCTGCGTAGCTGCGGCCATGAACTGTCCCAAGGCGGATTCGACCAGCAAACCCACGACAGCCTGCCCGCTACCCGGCAGTGCGATTGGTTTTTCGCCGGACACGCCGTGCTGGTCGACACCGCCGGGCGCTATCTGACCCAGGCGGACAACGACGTCGACAACAGTGCCTGGGCTGCGTTGCTCGAGCTGATGCGCAAGCGTCGCCGCAGACGCCCTTTGAGTGGTGTGCTGATGACCGTGCCTATCGACCTCCTGCTGTCGGGCAGCGAGAGTGAAGTCGACGCCTTGGCCCGGCAGATCCGAGGACGTCTGCAAGAACTGCGACGGCGGTTACACACTGATGTGCCGACCTACCTGATCCTGAGCAAAGCGGACCGAGTGCCCGGCTTCAATGAGTTCTTCGATTCGCTGACGCGCGAGGAAAACAACCAGGTGCTGGGCGCCAGCTTCAATCGAGACCAGCGGGGTTGCGATGTGAGTCTGCTGCGTAGCGAGTTCGAAGCACTGTTGCAGCGGCTCAATGGCCAGGTGATCACGCGGATGCAGCAGGAGCGTGACTCGCTACGACGCGGCAGCATCCTGGATTTTCCCCATCGACTGGGGCAGATCGGCGCCCATCTGTGTTTGTTGGCCGAACAAGGATTCACCGGCAGCGGCTGCACATTGCGCGGCTTCTATCTGACCTGCGTACCGTCTTCGAGTCGGGTTCCGGACTCGGTCGGCGGACAGACGCGAGCGAACGCCCGAGCTGCGCCTGGTCGGCCTGGGCGATTCGTCCATCATTTGTTCAGTCGGGTAATTTTCCCGGAGGCCGACTTGGCCGACCTCGATCAGCGCGGGCGCCGACGCCTCTACTGGGGGCAGTCAGCCTTGTACTTCGCTGGGTTGGCGATTCCTGGCCTGTTCGGGTTGTTGTGGACACAGGGTTTTGCGTTCAATCACGAGCGTCTGGAAAATCTGCGTCTGTTGGCGCAACGCTGGGATCAGCTCCAGTCTGTTCAGAAAAACACCGGCGATTGGGCTGCAATGCTCGATTCACTTGATACACGCTTCGAGGCTACCCAGGTTTTCCCACCCGTCAGGACAGTGCCGCTGTACGAACGCGTGGGGCTGTACCAAGGTGAGGCCAGTGACGCTGTGCTAGACGACGCTTACCGCCATGCGTTGCAAACGCAACTGTTGCCACGGGTCGCAAAAAGGCTGGAAGAACACATCCGCAGCAACCGGGATGAACGCGAGCACCTGCTTGTCAGCTTGCGTGCGTACCTGATGCTAGGCATGAAAGAGCGTCGCGACAGTGCATGGCTCATGGAGCGGATGGCCACCGATTGGTCCCTTCGCTACCCCGCCGACGCGGCGCGGCAACAGAGGTTGAACGCGCATTTCGCGCGTCTGTTGGAGCAACCCTTCATCCATGCACTCGATGAGCCATTGGTGGCCCAGGCCCGTGAACGCCTGCGCGGTGAATCCATGGCCGTCGTGGTGTACAGGATGCTGCGCGACCAGGCGAGCCATCTGCCGCCCTACAGGCTCAGTCACCACTTGGGCGCCCAGGGGACGTTGCTCGTCGGAACCGACCATGTGATCCCCGGTTTCTACACCCGGCAGGGTTACGAGCAATTCTTTTCGATCCGCGGTGCGACCCTCATCCCCCGGTTACTGCAAGACAACTGGGTATTGGGTGACGGCGAAGGCCTCAGTGACATGGACATGCGTCGCCTGATGGCCGAGTTGGAACAACTGTATTTTCGTGACTATTCCGACCGCTGGAGCGAAGCGGTTGGCCAGGTAGCCGTCCACACGATCACCCGTGCGGGCCAGGGCGCCGAGCAACTTGCAGGGCTGACCTCGGCTCATTCGCCGATTGTGCAGATGTTGGTCCAGGTGCGTGAAAACACTCGTATCACGACCGTTGCCGAACACTTCGATACGCTGGCGCCGGCGGCCGAGGAAGGAGGGCATCCTGTTGCGAGGCTCGCTGCTGTGGCCGGGAATGTCGCTGGGTCCTTGAAGGAGAGCCTGCCGGACACTGCGCGTAAATCCTTGCAGCGACGTTTCGAGTCACTGCATCGCTTGCTGGGACCCGATAATGCCCCGACGGCCGATCTGAACCACGCCTTGCGGGCGCTTGACGAAGTGCAACTGCAACTGGCGAGTCTGGCTCGAGCCGGTGCGCCGGATCATGCTGCATTCGAACTGGCCCGCAACCGTATGGGCGGCCAGCAGGATGCGTTGGGCCACCTGCGCGCCGCGACCGCTCGGTTACCGCGTCCGGTCGCGGCATGGTTCAGCGCGGTGGCCGAGGACAGCTGGCGTCTGGTGCTCGACGATTCGTACCGCTACTTGAACCAGCGTTATCAGAACGAGCTGTACAGCTTTTACGCCAAGGCGATCAACAAGCGATATCCGTTCAATGCTCACAGTGCCAGCGACGTCGCGCTCAACGACTTTCGGGAGTTCTTCAGGGATCAAGGCGTTGCCGATCGATTCTTCGAAAGTTATATCCGGCCCTTCGTCAACGATTCGGCGGGGCAGTACCGCCTGCGCAGCGTCGACGGCCAGGGCCTGCCGTTGTCCAGGGCCTATCTGGACCAAATGGCAGCGGCGCGCACCATACGGCGTAGCTTTTTCGCCCAGGACCCGGCTGAACCGCAGGTGCAGTTTACGCTTGAGCCTTACACCCTTGATCCAACGGTAAGCCGTTCCGAATTCCGTTTCGGTGACAGGACGCTTGAATACCGCCACGGTCCGATCTTGCCTGTGGCGTTCACCTGGCCAAGCGCAGCACAGGACGGGCGTACCGCCTTGGTGC
The DNA here is from genome assembly GCF_052042015.1 of Pseudomonas sp. SMV71. Lineage (NCBI taxonomy): Bacteria > Pseudomonadati > Pseudomonadota > Gammaproteobacteria > Pseudomonadales > Pseudomonadaceae > Pseudomonas > Pseudomonas sp. SMV71. The sequence continues at coordinate 224,708 of NZ_JBKGGU010000008.1, forward strand.
TGGAAAAAACGGTCGGGCGGGGCGTGGGAATCGAGAAGAATACCGGGCCCTGGTCGCTGTTTCGTTTGTTCGACCTTATGCAGACAGAGGACCTGAGCGGACGCGATGTGCGCCTGCTCAAAGCAGACCTGGGTGGCCTGCGAGCCAATTATCTGTTGACGAGCCAGCGTACGCCGAACCCCTTTGACATGAACGTATTGCGCACCTTTCGAATGCCGGTGCAGCTATGACGCCAAGTGTCGGCGCTTGGCACAGTGCCGGGCGTACCGACCGCGGTAAGGTTCGGCAACGCAACGAAGATGCCTTCCTCGAATGCCCACAGCATGGCCTGTGGGCGGTTGCCGACGGCATGGGTGGCCATTGGCGTGGAGATATCGCCAGTCAGCTGGTTATCGCCAGCCTGGCGGACCTGCCGCTACACCGGGATCTAAGCGCACGTTCAAAAGCGGTGCGCCAGTGTCTGCGCTGGGCCAATCGACGGCTGGCCCATGAACTCACCGTCACAGCGGATCAACCAGGCATTAGCGCAAGCACAGTCGTGGTGCTGTTGCTGGAAGGTCACCGTGGGATTTGCATCTGGGCCGGCGACAGCCGCTGTTATCTGTGGCGCGGTCGACGGTTGTATCAGCTGTCCAAGGATCACTCGTTGCAACAGCAATTGATCGATACGCGCCGCATCAGCCGCGACGAGGCGTGTGCCCATCCGGCGGCCAAGGCGTTGACTCGCGCGGTGGGTGCCACGCTGGAGTTGAACCTTGAGGTGCTGGAGCTGGACGTTCACCGCGGCGATACGTTTCTGTTATGTACTGATGGCTTATATCAGGACCTGAGCGCTGGAGCCCTGGGGAACGCATTGGACCTGGCGTCCCCACGCAGAGTACTGGAGCATCTTTTCGAAGGCGCTCTGGGTGGCACGGCGCGGGATAACCTGACGGCCGTGGTGATTCGCCAATGAGCGAAGAGGACCCTCTCCCAACGTATTGCGCGTTCGCCGCTGGTGCGCCTGCCGTCGCTTCGAACCCGTGCACTGCCGGCAACAGCCCGGAAATACTCGCCGGACGCTATCGTCTCGAACGCTTGCTGGGGGCTGGCGGCATGGGCGTGGTGTACCGCGCTCGGGACCTGCTGCACGAACAGTACGGCGATCCGGAGCCGTATCTCGCCTTGAAAATGCTCAGTGAGCAATTCGATACATCACCTGATGCCAGCGCGTTGCTGTACAGCGAATTTGCCCTGACTCGACAACTGCGCCATCCGAACCTGTTGCAGCCGTACACCTTTGAAGTGGACGCTGCCCGCCGGAAGGCCTTTATCACCATGGAATTGATGCACGGCATCACCCTCGACAAATTGCTCTGCGAGCAGCCGCAGGGATTGCCCTGGCATGAGCTGAGAGCGATTGCCGTGCCGCTGCTTGATGCCTTGGCCTTTATCCATGGCCGAGGCGTTTTGCATGGAGATCTGAAGCCAAGCAACGTCATGCTCTGCGATGAGGGCGTGCGGTTGTTCGATTTCGGCCTGGGCCTCGCCCAAAGGCAGCCCTGCAAGCGCCTTCCCCAACTGGACCGCAAACGCCTCAAAGCCTGGACTCCCGGCTACGCCGCCCCTGAGCTGCTCGAAGGTGATCCCCTATCGGCGAGCGCCGATATCTACAGCGTGGCTTGTTCATTGTACGAACTGGCGAGCGGCGATCACCCGTTTCGTCGCTTATCTTCCATCCAGGCGCGTGATGCCCGGTTGGACCGCCAACTCAAGGCACCACGCAACCTGCCCTGGCGCTGCTGGTCAGCGCTGCGCTCGGCGCTGGCGTTCAATCCGCGACAGCGCGCTATCAGTGCGGCGCAGTTGCGCGATGTGTGGGGTGGTTCGTCCTGGTGGTAGGGACTGAAGCGTCCTGCTCATTGTGGGAACGAGCCTGCTCGCGATAGCGGTGGGTCAGTCTGCATCGATGCTGCTGACCCGACGCCATCGCGAGCAGGCTCGCTCCCACAGGAGACATGCTTCGCGCAATGGAGGGCGAAGTGAAGGGATATGCCTTCTTTCTTTGCCGCTGATGGCTACCGCGGATCGATGTTATCCAGCACCCGGTTCGCCATCAATGAACTCAGCTCAATCAGTTGCTGGATGCCCAGCGCGATATTGCGCCGTGAGCCTTCCAGGTCGAATGCGAGTTCGTCGACCATGGCTTCGGCCGAGGCCAGGGTTTCGCTGAGGTTGGCGAGCAGGCATTCGTTGTCGATGTCTTTCACGACGGTGAATAGCTGGCCTGGTTTGGGTTCGTCTTTGGGCTTTGTCGGTTTGGGCGACAGGTAGTGATCCAGGACGCGTTCGGCGGCTTCGTCTAGTTTCTTGGATTTTGTGTGCGGGGAAGCTTTGTCCGCCTCGGGCGGATTCGGTGTTGGCTTGAACATGTACTAAGTCCTTAAGTGAAGCCGACACCTTCCAGCTACTAAACAGGAGGGTGGCAGCTGTGCGCAGGTTAGTAGACCGGGGACTTAGCAAGCCGGCGCGCCCGAGGGCGCCCTGCGCACAACCGCCGTCAAATACAGGCATGGAAATACCTGACTGATAGGAGCTAATGCACCTTACTAAATGCCGCGGGCTACTAAACCCGACCACTGATGGGCAGTGGCAGGAAGACAATAGAGCCCAGGAACAAGGCGCACAAGCGGGCGGATTCTGGCGTAGTTGTAGGCAAAGGCGCAAGGATATGTGGGCTGGCGCGAGCAAAGCGGACAGGTTGGACATCTATCTGTAGGCACAAGACGACCCCTGTGGCGAGGGAGCTTGCTCTCGCGCGGCGGCGCAGCCGTCGGGGGCCCGGTTGCGACCGTTTACTTGGAGGAGCGCGTTTTTGGTTCGGGGCGGCTTCGCCGTCAGCGAAAGGCAGCGAAACTATTGGATGGAGTGAGATGGGGCATTCAATCCAACGGCAGCGCGGAATCGGTGCGGCGCAGTTGCGTAATGTGTGGGGCGGTGGTGCGTTTTGCTGGTCGACGCTGATACCATGTGGCCACTACGTTCGCCCTGTGACATATGGAAATGTGAATGCATAAAAATCTTGAACTAGTCGCTTATATTTTCGGGCCGTTGATCCTGAGCATCATCATTTTGCAATTGGTATTTGGAGCGCTGAATCTCTACAACACTGCAAGATCGTCTGTCTATAAAAAACTCAGGCTATTCGCTCTGGATGCTGATCGCGGCCTGGCGGAGCAAGGTTACTTATGGCTGAGTATCCTTTCGCCCATTATGTATTTCTTTGTATTCGGAAGCATCGCTTGGGAAGGTTACACACCCTCCTTGAGTGGTGAGGGCTTCAAGAAGTTTATTGAGCTCAGCGCGTTACCCCTTGCGCTTTTGTCGCTGTGCATTCCCTTGTCGGTTCTGATCGCTCGGGTGCATGCCACGCATCAAACCTCTATACAAATAGAAACCACTCGCCACAAAAACAATATGGATGCGTACTATGCCCATCGAAAAGCGATGTTCGAGTACTTTGGTTATTTAAAGGAAATAAAATATCCAGGTGATATTACTGGAGACTTCAATGCGCATCCCAGGCTGCATCTGCGGTTTTTTATCGACAAAGGCCCATCAAACGGAACGCCCGAGGTCAACGTAGAGGCATTTGAGACCAGTCTGAAAACCGTGTCCGAAATTCAAGAGCACATCCATAAAGCCCTTCTTCGTAAAAGCGATCCGGACAGCGTCATCAATAATTACGCCAGCGCCTGCACAAAGTTAATACAACTATCGAGCACGCTTCATTTGCCTTGTATATATGAAGACTTGGTGACTAGGCAAGGTTTCTATACCCTTTGCCAGGATAGCGCCCAGCCGGCAGATGCTGACTTGCAGTTCTGCTCTTTGGGTAAAGACACCGATCAGCTCATCGGAGCCTACCGCTATACCCGTTCATTCCTGCGTGTTCTGTGCGAATTTGCAGGTTATGACGTTAAATTCTTTAATGAAAAACGTTACTACTCCGTAGACAAAGGGAGCGGTTACAAGAGCGATCCCTATTCATTCAGAGACATCAGCGATCACCTGCGCAAAGCCAGTGATATAAGCACGAATAATAAAATGGCGCGACGAGCCCAGCAGGCCGCTACGGTTACGGGTGGGTAGGGCTGTAGGCGTCGACTTCGCTGGTCCAGTGCCTGACCATGCGCCATTCCTGGCAGCGGCGTTTCAGCTACGCCGCCGGGCCGACAGTGCGCCACAAACTGGGCGGCCCAGATTTCGTGCCGGCCAATCTCTGAAACGGTGTGCGCACAAATCCCAGCTCACCCCAAAAACCCGTGGGAGCGAGCAGGCTCGCTCCCACGGAGTGCAACGTCTGTCTCTAAGCAGTATGGGTTGGCACGAGCAACGTGGACAAGCTGAACACTTGTCAGAAGACCCCCGCGACCCCTGTGGCGAGGGAGCTTGCTCCCGCTCGGCGGCGCAGCCGTCGTGGGGTCGGTTGAGGCTGTTTATTTGGAGTCATTCATTATGGGTTTTGGGGCGGCTTTGCCGCCCAGCGGGAGCAAGCTCCCTCGCCACAGGTGCGGTGAAGTTTCTGGATTGGGTGGCGGTGGTCGGTTGGGCTGGCTGGGCTCGGTGGCAAAAGTGAGAAGGGCGTCATGGCCTCGGTAACGGCTGGTTCAATCACCTTGATTGTTACCGATCATTACTTGAAGATTTGCCGCATGCTGAGCCCACCCTTGCCTTGGAAACGATCCACATCATGACGCTCTATCGCCTTCAAGAAGCCGATCTCGATATCCCCGACAGTTGGCACGACCAGAGCATCAATATCTTCAAACTGCCGGCGGTCGGTGGCGCCAAGGAAGCCAGTTTTGTCATCAGCCGCGACCCGAGCCGGGGTGAGACGCCGTTCAATGACTATGTCGACCAGCAGTTGGAAAGTGCCAAGCAGCAGTTGCCTGGGTTCAACCTGATCAAGCGCTGGGACTTCCTCCTGCATGACCGCGCCGCTGTGCTGCTCGACTACAGCTGGCAGCGCGAAGGGCGCGAGTTGATGTTGCGCCAGGTGTTCATCGATCGCCAACCGGTGGGGTTGATCACCACGCTGACGACCACGCCGAACGATCTCGTGTACCACGAGCCGGCCTGGAAGGCGGCCATGCATTCGTTCAAGGTCCTGCCGCCCAACGCCTGATCACCTTCGGAAGACCTGACGCAATGGATATGTTGGCCGCTGCTCGCCTCGGCGATGAGATAGCCCACGGGTTTGGTGTGGCCGCGATGGTGGCGGGCGCCGTGGCCGGCGCGTTGATCGGTGCTGCGGTAGTGGCCGCGACCGTTGCGACGGGCGGCGTGGCGCTGGCGATCATGGCCGGTTCGATTGCGGCGGGCGGGCTGTCGATGTTCCAGATCCTCAAGGGCCTGAACACCATTTTCAACTTGCCCGAGCCCACGACGGGGGCGTTGATCATGGGCAGCTTCAACGTCCGGATCAACAACCGCAACGCGATGCGCGCCGGGCTCGACGTGGCGGCCGGGTGCAGCGGGTTGCCGATGAACCATCCGGTCTGGCCGTTCCCGGTGCTGATCGCCGAAGGCAGCGCCACGGTGTTCATCAACGGCAAACCGGCGGCCCGGTTGCAGAGCAAGATGGTCTGCGGTGCGCACATCAAGACCGGCAGCCCGAATACCTTTATCGGCGGGCCGACGGTCAGCATGGCGTTCGTGCTGGATATCGAAGGTTGGTTGCACACTGGTCTTGAAGCGCTGGGCATGGTCGCCATGGGCGCCGCTGCCGTGTTGGCCGCCATGGCCGGTGCAGCGGCGTTTGCCGGGTTCGTGGTGATCGGCGGCGCGATGATGGGCGGCATGGCGTTGCTCGGCGAACTGGGCGACCGCCTCGGCCCAGGCTATCGCGACCTGTTGCAGGGCATCGCCGGCATGGCGTTGTTGGGGTTGGGGCCGAAAATGGCCAAGATCGGTGCGGCGCCCAAGCCTCGGGTAGCGGCGTACAAGGCGGGCATGACCGAAGCCGATATCATGGCCATTCCCAAGGGCAGCCGCCCGCCACCGAGCGATTATCTCGAAGGCCCGTACATCGACAAGCACCTCAAGACCTTCGAGGACGAGGGCGGCAGTTTCCTGTTCACCGCCGACGATATCTCCAACCCCAAGTACGGTTCGTTCAACCCGAACAAGTTCGTCATGGCAAAATCCGACCTCAACGCGGTGGTTGCCGAGTACAAGAAAACCGGCGACGTTTCGGTATTGGAGTCGGCCCTGGGGTACGATCCGGGATCGCTGGTGGGCAAGGACATCTACATGATGAACCTCGACAACCCCAAGGTACTGATGCCCACCGGCAACGAAGGCGGCGTGAACTCGCTCTGGCGCCCCGGCGGCCTGACCCATCCGGGCGGCATGCGCGAAGCGGTGCTGGACAACGTGCCCATCGCCCACGGCAACGATATCAACACGCTGATGACGACCCGAGACGTAGTGAGAATCCAATGAACAACCCGCTCGATAACGTGCTGCTGCTGGCGCTGGCCAATGATGAATTGGACAAATTCCTGGTGGGCGAGCCGTTCTACTTTCTCGAGGCCAAGAGTGACAACGACGAGCCGCAGAACGTGGTGGCCGCGTTCGACCAGCTGATCCTGCCGTACTGGCGCCAGACCCACGACGCCACTTTCCCCCAGCGTTTCGTTGCAGGCCTGCTGACCATGCTGGCGACCTACCCGGACCGCACGCGAGCGATCTACATCGCCCACGACTGGGTCTGGTACTACCGCTTCTGCCAGGACAAACAGCGAAAGCAACCGTTGGGGCCATATGGCGATCTGTTCGACGTGGATATGGGCAGCGTCGGCGTGGCGCTCAAGCGTCTGCTGGAAAGCCACAAGGCTGAACTCATCGCCGACACCCGCTGGGCCGGCGCCACTTGGAACAGCCCGGACGGCATGTGGACCCCGCTGATGCGCTCGGCAGTGACGGTGCGCGACAAACTGGGCGGCCCGGACTTCGTGCCGGCCAATCTCTGAAGCGGTGTGCGCACAAATCCCAGCCCACCCCAAAACCCTGTGGGAGCGAGCCTGCTCGCGATAGCGGTGGATCAGCTGCATCAGTGGTGGCTGACCCACCGCTATCGCGAGCAGGCTCGCTCCCACAGAGTGCAACGTCTGTCTCTAAGCAGTGGCATGGGTTGGCACGAGCAAAGTGGACAAGCTGAACACTTGTCAGAAGACCCCCGCGGCCCCTGTGGCGAGGGAGCTTGCTCCCGCTCGGCGACGCAGCCGTCGCAGACCCGGGTTATGCGGTTTACCTGAAGGACCGCGGCCACCCTTTTAGGGCGGCTTCGCCACCCAGCGGGAGCAAGCTCCCTCGCCACAAAGGGTTCTGCGTTCCGGTCAATCTTGCGGTGTCGGCCCATTACTCTTCGTCCACATCCTCTTCATCGACCAACCCTTGCACGAATCGCTGAAAATCCGAGCAGAGCGGCCTTTCTGATCTGGCCTGGTTTTCCTCAGGACTCAGATCGCTGTCAAAGTTATCGGTCGTGAAGTAACTGACGGCCCCGGTGTCCAGATTCAGGCAAAAGAAATTACCACCCCAGTCGTTGGCGAAAGGCAGAAGGTGGGCTGGCAGCACCTGTTTCTTGAGCATGAGCTGATAGGTGGAGAGCACCGTGGAGTCGCCAATGGTAATCGGCTTGAAGGCCGCCACTTCGATGGGTTCGAAGTCATCTTCGCCGACCCAGTACCCCCGCGCCGGCATGCCGCCGTTGTACTTGAGGTAATGGTTTCTGAAGGACGTTGGCAGCTTCTTGCCGATGGCGAATTCCAGATGATCCAGATCCGCTGGGGTAAGAGCTGCTTTGTCATGTGAGAACCTGTTTTCGAACACTATCGATCTCCTATGCGAGTAGAGATTGATTGCAGAAAAGGGCCTCAGCCCCCGGACCGCCCAGCTTCCTCCACGTTGATTTATCCTCCAGCCAGTAACTTGTTCGCCAATGCCAGATCGAACTGCTTGTTGCCGAAAATTGATTTGGTCGCGAATGCTTTTTTCAGCACCTGCGAATCCAGGCTCAGTTCGTGTTTCTGCGCTGCGAAGAGAATCGTCAGGAATGGGAACGCGTAGGTGTCAGGTTCGGCCAGGACGTCATCAATCAGTGAAAGTGTGCCGAGAATGCAGTTCTCTGCCTTGGTCAGGTAAGTCTTTGTCAGCCGTTCGGTTATTTTGCTAACCGTGGCACTGACTTCATTGGACGCTGGGGTTCTGATGATGCCGCCCAGCTCATCGCCAAATTCTTTTTTGTCTTCCGATAGGGAGCTCTTCGACAGAAAGTAGGCGTTCAGCAGTCGGCTTTCATAGGGCGGGGCCTGGTCTTTGCAGAAGGTGAACGCTTCGCAGGTAAAATTTCCATCCCTGCGTAATAGCCGTCGGCTTTGTTCAAGTGTTGAACATAGATTTCTCCGAGCTTTTCCTTGGCGGTAGACAAAGCAAGCTTATTCTTGCTGGCTTTCAAGCCAACGGAGGGCAATCTGATCTGTTCTAGCACCTTCAGTAATTCCGCTTCCAGGCTTTTGAGGATGCTCATTTATTCCCCTTCTGCCTGACTACCGCGCCGTGAGCTAACGTCGAGCGTCGTTCTGCACCACGTGAGGGGCCTCGTCTTGGTGCGCCCGCAGCATTGTCCTCGATGCTCATGCGGAGGATAAGTTTCTCTAAAAGGCATACTCATGGTGCTATTGGCTTGTGAGTTCAGTGAGGAATTCCTCAAACGATTCGCATACGAACGCGAGATCTTCTTCGTCCATCAAATACAAATAAACGCTTCCGAAATCATCCCTTTTTACCGACAGCAGAAAGGGGTTCCCACCCTGATCGTAGGCAAAGGGGATCATTGCTTTTAACGAGGGGACGTCGTCAGTCAGGTCGCGATAGACGATTTCGATAGGTGCTTCTCCGTACTTGATCGGGGTGAATCCGCCCAGCAAAAATTCATTTTCGCTGTTGCTCTCAGACAAGTTTCCGCCGTTTTGCTTTAAATAGAAGTTCCTAAAGGCGGTCGGTAATTCCACATTGAATTTTTCTTGAAACTCATTCAGCTCCTGCACAGAGAGGGCGTTTTCGGAGTCTTCGAGGGTCAACCGCATTTGGATGCTCCTTTTGTTCTGCTCTTGAAACGAGCTGGGTGGGTATAGGCCTTGCCGGTAGCTGCTTTGTATTGAGCTACCCCGCCATTATGGCTTATGCCGTTGTGGGCGCTTTGCTTGATGAGCTGCATAGTGCCTGTGTTGGTCTTGGGATCGTAATCATCCAGGTGATGCCACACGTGGCCGGACGGCGTAGTTTTCTGACTCAGCTTGGCTGCCTTGTTTGCAGCCTCGAAGTCTTTGCCATAGTCCCCGGTGTATTCAATTCTGACGATTGGGTTCACTCCGGGCTTTTTGTTGTAAAGCGCGTTACTTTCAGAATAGTCGAGCCCTCCACCGGGCGTCTTAGTAACGCCTGTATAGCCGCGGTCTTTCAGTTTTATCAGAGGGTCGACTGCAAGGCCCAGAGGGTCTGCGTAGCCAATAGGGTTGGGTGCATAGGCGTAAAAGTTCAGGCCTCCCGCCAAACCTATCGGATCGGGCGTAGTGAAGCGCCCCACGTCGGGATCGTAGAACCTCAAAACGTTATAGTGCAGTCCAATTTCTCGATCAAGATATTGGCCTTGGAACCGTAGGTTCTGCTCTTCGATGAAGTAGGCTTCACGAGTTTCCTGGAGGGTGTTACCCCACACCTCAAAGCGAGCCTGCCAGACGCTATGTCCGTCGGCTTCTGTGAGTTGTTCTGGCAGGCCGTTCAGATCGTTGTGGTAATACCGGACTTTCTGATGCGCTCCGTATCCATCGACCCGTGCAAGGGGTTCGTAGGTGTTATCCGTATAAAGATAAAGGCTTGTCTGGTTGTACCGACTTTCCTGCAACAGGCGCAGGCCGTCCCAGGTGAAGCGGGTTTCGCCCAGTGGGTAGCCGTTTGTGTCGTGTTCGGTCTTGGCGATGCGTCGGCCTAGCGGGTCGTAGGTCATGCGCACGACGCTGCCGTTTTCGTTGCACACTTCGATCAGGCGGCTTTCGGCGTCGTAGGCAAAGCGTTGCAGGCCGCGGGCGGCGCTGCGTTTTTCGATCATTCGGCCGAAGGCGTCGTAGCGGTAGCGCTTGTCCTGGTAGGTCAGCAGTTTGTTGTGGACCACCAGCCCGGCGCTCGCTTGCGGGCCGTCCAGCAGGTTGGCGGCGGCGTCGTAGGCGAAGGTTTCGCGCTGGCCGTGCAGGCTATCCTCGCTGGCGATGATGCGGCCGGTGGCGTCGTAGTGCAGCAACTGGCGGTGTTGCGCGGCGGGTTGCTGGTCGAGTTTGCCGATCAGGTGGTCGGCGGGGTCGTACTCGAAG